>NZ_BCBI01000002.1:0-197846 GCF_001320565.1 Pseudomonas sp. NBRC 111132 | reverse complement strand
CCCCCCGCTGAAGAACGCCACCTCACCCTCACCGTGCTCAAAGCCGCCATCCAGGCCTTGGGCAGCGTTGCCGCACGCAACATGGAAATCCTGCTGCACGACCTGGACCACCCGGAGCGTTCCGTGGTGGCGATCGTCAACGGCCATCTCTCCGGCCGTAGCGTCGGCAGCCCGATCCTCGCCGCCCCGGAGCAGGACCAAGGCTTCAAGGCGCTGATGCAGGCCTCGGCCGAGCAGCATGGCTGCGAGCCGGTGGTACTGCCCGACTACCCCACCACGCTCAAGGGCCGCACGCTGCGCAGCGCCACCGCAATCTTTCGCGACAGCAACGGCCACCCCTTCGCCAGCCTCTGCGTCAACACCGACGTCACCGGCTTGGACGCCGCCATGAGCTTTCTCCAGCAGTTCCAACCGCTGGGGGCCACGCCTGCCGTCAACGAACCCGCCGACATGGAACTGCTGATGAGCGAGATCATTCAGGCTGCCTTGCAACGCAGCGGCCAGGGCCGGATGAACAAACAGGCCAAGGTCGAAGCCGTACAGGTCATGCAGGAGCGCGGCCTGTTCATCGTCAAAGGCGGCGTGGAAAAGGCCGCCAGTGCCCTCGGCGTAACCCGCTACACCATTTACAACTACCTTGAACAACTGCGCGGAGCCAGCCAATGACCTTGCATATCCACACACCCCTGATCGAATCCCGCTCGCTGTCGTTGGTCGCGGGCCGAAACATCTGGCTCAAGCTCGATGCTCTGCAACCTTGCGGCTCGTTCAAGCTGCGTGGGGTGGGCCACGCCTGCGAAGTGCATCAAGCCCGTGGCGCTCGGCAGTTCATCTCTTCCTCGGGCGGCAACGCCGGCCTGGCGGTGGCCTATGCGGGCCGCAAGCTGGGTGTGCCGGTGACCGTGGTCGTCCCCGAGACCACTACCGAGCGGGCCAAGGAGTTGCTGCGCCTGGAAGACGCCAACGTGGTGGTGCATGGCAGTTCCTGGCAGGAGGCGAACGCACTGGCGCAGACCTTGGTAGGGCCGAATGATGCGTTTATCCACCCGTTTGACGACCCGCTGCTGTGGGCCGGGCATGCCAGCCTGATCGATGAAGTCGCCGAAGCCGGCGTGAAACCGGACGCCGTGGTGCTGTCGGTAGGCGGTGGCGGGTTGCTCAGCGGCGTGGTGGAGGGGCTGCAGCGCAATGGCTGGGGTGATGTACCGGTGCTGGCGGTGGAAACCAATGGCGCCGCGTCGCTGCACGCGGCCCTTCAGGCGGGGCATTCGGTTGAGCTGGAGCGCATCGCCTCGGTGGCGACCTCGCTGGGGGCAAAGCGGGTCGCCGATCAGGCGCTAGCCTGCGCACAGCAACACCCGGTACACAGCCACCTGGTCACCGATCGTGCGGCATTGGAGGCCTGTGAGCGATTCCTGCTGGACCATCGCCTGCTGGTGGAACCCGCCTGTGGCGCAGCATTGGCATTAGCGTATGCGCCGGGCGCCCTGGCGCAATACCAGAATGTGCTGGTGGTGGTGTGTGGCGGCGCTACGGCAACGCTTGAGCAAATTCAGGCGTGGTTGCGGCAGGCAGATTGAAGCTGCCACCTGTCGGTGGTGATTACGATAGTCATATGCACCTGATCTACTAGGCCCGCCGCAACCGAAATTGCCCTCGCAATGGCGTCAACCCTGACGAAATGCGTATCCCACCCTTTCGGTCTGCGGCAAGTGAAGGCACAATGCGTGTCCTTTTTTTGGCCGGCCTGGCCGGGGGCCTTTAAATGATCAAGACGCCGTATTACCTCATCGATAAAACCAAGCTGCTCAGCAACATGGAGAAGATCGCCTACGTGCGTGAACACTCCGGTGCCAAGGCGCTGCTCGCCCTCAAGTGCTTCGCCACCTGGTCGGTGTTCGACCTGATGCAGCAGTACATGGACGGCACCACCTCGTCCTCCCTCTTCGAGCTCAAGCTCGGCCGCCAGAAGTTCGCCGGCGAAACCCACGCCTACAGCGTGGCCTGGGCCGACGACGAGGTCGAGGAGATGCTCGAGAACTGCGACAAGATCATCTTCAACTCGATCGGCCAGCTGCAGCGCTTTGCCGAACAGTCCGAAGGTAAAGTGCGTGGTCTGCGCGTCAACCCGCAGGTCAGCAGCTCCGACTACCTGCTGGCCGACCCGGCCCGCCCGTTCAGCCGTCTGGGCGAATGGGACCCGGCCAAGATCGAACAGGTGATCGAACAGATCTCCGGCTTCATGTTCCACAACAACTGCGAGAACGGTGACTTCGGCCTGTTCGACAAGATGCTCACGCACATCGAAGAGCGTTTCGGCCACCTGCTGCACAAGGTCGAGTGGGTCAGCCTCGGTGGCGGCATTCACTTCACCGGTGAAGACTATGCGGTAGACGCCTTCTGCGCGCGCCTCAAGGCCTTCTCGCAAACCTACGGTGTGCAGGTGTACCTGGAGCCCGGCGAAGCCGCCATCACCAACAGCGCCTCGCTGGAAGTGACCGTGCTCGACACCCTGTACAACGGCAAGCACCTGGCCGTGGTCGACAGTTCGATCGAAGCGCACCTGCTCGACCTGCTGATTTACCGCCTCAACGCCAAGATGGCCCCCAACGACGGCGAGCACACCTATATGGTCTGCGGCAAGTCGTGCCTGGCCGGTGACATCTTCGGCGAGTACCAATTCGATCGTCCGTTGGCCATTGGCGATCGCCTGTCGTTCATCGACACGGCGGGGTACACCATGGTCAAGAAAAACTGGTTCAACGGTCTGAAAATGCCTTCCATCGTGGTCAAGCAACTCGACGGCAGCGTCGAAGTCGTCCGCGAGTTCGGTTTTGAAGACTACGTTTCCAGCCTGTCGTAAGACCGGCTTTCCAAGTAAGGAGCAAAGGGTAAATTGAAGAAGAACGTTCTTATCATTGGTGCAGGAGGTGTCGCCAAGGTGGTGGCCCACAAGTGCGCACAGCATAACGACGAACTGGGTCGTATCGCTATCGCGTCACGGAACATCTCCAAATGCCAGGCCATCATCGACAGCGTCAAGGCCAAGGGTAGCCTCAAGGTACCCGCCGACATCCAGGCCTTCTCGCTCAACGCCCTCGATGTCGAGGCGACCAAGGCACTGATCCGCGAAACCGAATCGCAGATCGTGATCAACGTGGGTTCCGCCTTCCTCAACATGTCGGTGCTGCGTGCCTGCATCGATACCGGTGTCGCCTATCTGGACACCGCCATCCACGAAGAGCCGGGCAAAATTTGCGAGACCCCGCCGTGGTACGGCAACTACGAGTGGAAACACCTCGAAGAGTGCCAACAAAAGAACATTACCGCCATTCTCGGCGTCGGTTTCGACCCGGGTGTGGTGAACAGCTACGCAAAACTTGCGCAGCAGCAGTATTTCGACAGCATTGATTCGATCGACATCCTCGACGTCAATGCCGGTTCGCATGGCAAGTACTTTGCCACCAACTTCGACCCGGAAATCAACTTCCGCGAGTTCACCGGGCAAGTGTGGAGCTGGCAGAACAGCCAGTGGACCAGCAACACCATGTTCGAGGTCAAGCGTACCGACGACCTGCCAGTAGTAGGCTCGCAAAACCTGTACCTGACCGGCCACGATGAAGTTCACTCGATTTCGAAGAACCTCAACGTGCCGAACGTGCGTTTCTGGATGAGCTTCGGCGAGCACTACATCAACGTGTTCACCGTGCTGAAAAACCTGGGCCTGCTCAGCGAGCAACCGGTGAAAACCGCCGAAGGCCTGGAAGTGGTACCGCTGAAAGTGGTCAAGGCCGTACTGCCAGACCCAGCCTCGCTGGCCCCTGGCTACACCGGCAAGACCTGCATCGGTGACCTGGTAAAAGGCACCAAGGATGGCCAGCCGCGCGAAGTGTTCATCTACAACGTGGCCGACCACGAAGAAGCCTACGCCGAGACCGACAGCCAGGGCATTTCCTACACCGCCGGTGTACCGCCAGTGGCTGCCGCCCTGCTGGTTGCCCGTGGTGAATGGGATGCCAAGCGCATGGTCAACGTCGAAGAGCTGCCAGCAGAGCCGTTCCTCAAGGCGCTGGATGTGATGGGCTTGCCGACCCGCGTCAAAGATGAAAAAGGCGATCGTCCTTGGGACGCTGAAGCCTAAGCCGTAAACAGAAGGGGCGCCAACAGGGCGCCCCTTCTGCTTTTGCAGGCCAGGCCCCTACTTGCGGGCCTCCAGAATCAGGTTGAACGGCGTCTGCGTCGCCCGCCGGAACCGGCTGAACCCCGCCTCCTCGAACACTGCCCGCAAACGCGCCTCGCCGGCCTGCGCGCCCAACCCCAGCCCCACTTCCTGCGACAACGAGTTTGGCGTGCAGATGAACGTCGACGCCGCATAGAACAACCGCCCGACCGGCGTCAGGTTGCCGTCCAGCGAGTCCTCGGCATAAGGCTCTACCAACATCACCGTGCCGTCAGGTTTCAAAGCACGATAGGCATGCTTGGCTGCCCCCACCGGGTCACCCATGTCGTGCAGGCAGTCGAAGAAGCAAACCAGGTCGTGGTCATGCCCTGGGTAGTCCTTGGCGCTGGCCTGCTGGAAACTCACCCGCTCCACCAAGCCCGCCTCACGTGCACGCTGGTTGGCGGTGACGATCGAAGGCCCGTGATAGTCGTACCCCACGAAGGTCGACGCCGGAAACGCCTGCGCCATGACCAGCGTCGAGGCACCATGGCCGCACCCCACGTCTGCCACCTTGGCGCCCGCTTGCAGCTTGGCCACCACACCCTCCAGCGCCGGCAGCCAATTGGCCACCAGAAAGGTGCGGTACCCCGGCCGGAAGAACCGCTCGGTGCCGCTGAACATGCACGGATGGTGGTCGCCCCAGGCCAGACCGCCATCGCCGCGCATGGCGGCTACCAGCTTGTCCTTGTCATGGAACAGCGCCGCCACCACGGCTGCACCCCCGGCCATGTAAGCCGGGGAATCCTCCAGCGCCAGGGCCATGGCCTGCTCTTCAGGCAGTACGAAGCGGCCCTTGTCATGCACCACATAGCCCGATGCCGCCTGTGCATTCAACCATTCGCGCACCAACCGCGGATGACAGCCGGTCTTTTCCGCCAGTTGCTCGGGGGTAACCGCCTGGCTGTCGGCCATGGCCCGGTACAGCCCCAGCTCATCGCCGAGGATGACATTGGCCAGTGTCGCCGCTGCGCCCATGTCGTTCACCAGCTTGCCCATGAAATCGTGAAGCCTTGCCTCGTCCATGACCTGCCCTCCTCTGCAAGAAGGCCATCGCCAGCGAGGGACATCCGCTCCTGGGAGGCGGTGGTCGGTTCAAGGGTTACGGATCGCGTTGAAACACATGACCGCGAGCCGTCTGTAAGTTTAGATGGTCTCCCCAGGTGAAGTGGCATTGCGGCCGCGCAGCCCACGGAATCATCCGCTGGGTAACAATTCCTAAACAACAATGTGACATTTTTTTTCAGCTTTCTTATCAAGGAGCTGTTAGATGAAAGTCACGGTTTTCGGTACTGGCTATGTCGGCCTCACCCAGGCAGTGTGCCTGGCCCAGGTGGGCCATTCGGTGTTGTGCATGGATGTCGATGCCGAACGAGTTGCCAACCTCAGTGCAGGCCATTGCCCGATCTTCGAGCCCGGCCTTGCGCCGCTGCTGGAGAAAAACCTGGCTTGCGGTCGCCTGCGTTTCACCACGGATGCCAGGGCAGCAGTTCACTACGCCAGGCTGCAGTTCATCGCAGTCGGCACTCCGCCACAAGCCGATGGCAGCGCCGACCTGAAGCACGTTTTTGCCGTGGTCGACAGCATCCTCGAACATGCCGACGGCGCCAAGGTGATCGTCAACAAATCCACCGCGCCAGTCGGCACGGTGCACCGCATCAAATCGCGTATAGCCCAGGCCGTCGCCGACACCAGTCATTTCCAGGTCATCAGCAACCCGGAATTTCTCAAGGAAGGCTCGGCCGTGGATGATTGCATGCGTCCGGACCGCATCATCATCGGCGGCGCCGAACCGGCCGAAGTGGAATTGCTGCGCGAGCTGTACCTGCCGTTCAGCCGCAACCGCGAAAAGCTTATGACCATGGATGCGCGCAGCGCCGAGCTGACCAAGTATGCGGCCAACTGCATGCTGGCGACCAAGATCTCCTTCATCAACGAAATCGCCAACCTGGCCGAGTACCTGGGGGCAGATATCGAGATGGTGCGCCGTGGCATCGGCTCCGACCCGCGCATTGGCTATGACTTCATCTACGCCGGTTGCGGCTTTGGCGGCTCGTGCTTCCCCAAGGACTTGCAAGCCCTGCGCCGCAGCGCCGAGGCTGAAGGCTTCGAGCCGCAGTTGCTGCGTGCGGTGGAGTCGGTCAACGAACATCAAAAGGGCCGGTTGTTCAGCAAGATCCAGCGGCATTATCCCGGTGGCCTGCGGGGCAAGGTATTTGCCTTGTGGGGGTTGTCGTTCAAGCCCAACACCAACGACATACGCGAGGCCTCCAGCCGGGTCCTGCTGGAGGCCCTGTGGGCCGCTGGCGCGCGGGTACAGGCCCATGACCCGCAGGCGATGGAAGAAATCCTGCGGCATTACGGCCCGCGCGCCGACCTGCAACTGGTGCCCTGCAAGGACGATGCACTGGAGGGTGCCGATGCGCTGGTAATCATCACCGAGTGGCAGGACTACCGCGTGCTCAACCTGGAAAAAGTGCCGCAACAATTGGCCGACCGAGTGGTATTCGACGGGCGCAACCTGTTCGAGCCCGAGCACATGGCCACCGCCGGCCTCACCTATTACGGTATTGGTCGCGGCCAGGTGCAGCCAGCATGCCCGTACTGATTACCGGCGTGGCCGGCTTCATCGGCTTCCATGTCGCTCGCCGCCTGTGCGAGGCAGGCATCGATGTGGTCGGCATCGACAACCTCAATGCCTACTACAGCGTCGAGCTGAAACTGGCGCGCCTGCAACGGCTGTTCGGCTTCGCCAATTTCCGCTTCCAAACCCTCGATATCGCCAACAGCGCCGACCTGCAACAGCTGTTCGCCAGGCAGGCGTTCAGTGAAGTGATCCACCTGGCGGCCCAGGCCGGGGTGCGCTATTCGCTGGACAACCCTGGCGCCTACGGGCAGGCCAACCTGGTCGGTTTCCTCAACATCCTCGAAGCCTGCCGCCAGCAGCCACCACGCCACCTGATCTACGCCTCCAGCAGCTCGGTGTACGGCGCCAATGCCAAGCTGCCGTTCAGCATCGATGACCCGGTCGAGCAGCCGGTTTCGCTGTACGCCGCCAGCAAGCGTGCCAATGAACTGATGGCGCACAGCTACGCGCACCTGTATCGGATACCAACCACCGGCCTGCGCTTTTTCACCGTCTACGGCCCCTGGGGCCGGCCCGACATGGCGCTGTTCAAGTTCACCCGCGCCATGCTCGAAGGACGGCCGATCGAGGTTTACAACAACGGCCTGATGGGCCGCGACTTCACCTACATCGACGACATCGTCGAAAGCATCGTGCGCCTGCGCCTGAAACCACCCCGGCCGACCGAGGGGCAGCCGCCCTGCCAGCTGTTCAACATCGGCCGTGGGCAGCCGGTAAGGCTGCTGCAATTCGTCGAATGCCTGGAAGCCGCCTTGGGCATCAAGGCCCAGCGCGACTACCTGCCGCTACAAGCGGGCGACGTGCTGGAGACCTGGGCCGATGTCGGCTCACTGGCACGCTGGATCGACTACTCCCCAGGCACGTCGCTGGAGCACGGCGTCAACGCTTTCGTTGGCTGGTACCGGGATTTCTACCGGGTTTGATCCACGTAATAACAACATGATCACGGGTAGCCTCATGACAGATCCACTTGACCTCTCGGTACTGATCCCCGCCAAGAACGAGGTCGACAACCTGCCTTCACTGCTGATGGAGATACGCGCTGCACTCACCGCCGAACGCTACGAGGTGCTGGTGGTCGACGACGGCAGCAGCGACCGCACCTTGAGCGTATTGCAGCAACTGAAAAGCCAGGGCTACACGCAATTGCGCATCCTGCGTCACGAACGCTCGCAGGGCCAGAGCACCTCTCTGTGGCATGCCGCCCAGGCGGCCCGCGGCCACTGGTTGGCGACCCTGGATGGCGACGGCCAGAACGACCCGGCGGACATCCCCGGCATGCTGGCCCTGGTGCGTGCCAACCAGGGCCTGGCCGGCGGCGTCAAGCTGGTGGCCGGGCACCGGGTCAACCGGCGTGACAGCGCCAGCAAACGCTGGGCCTCGCGCTTCGCCAATGGCCTGCGCAGCCGCCTGCTCAAGGACGCCACGCCCGACACCGGCTGCGGGCTGAAGCTGATCGAGCGTGCAGCCTTCTTGCGCCTGCCCTACTTCGACCACATGCACCGCTACATTCCGGCACTGATCCTGCGCCACAACGGCCGCATGCTGGTGCACCCGGTCAATCACCGGCCACGCCACGCGGGTGTCTCCAAATACGGCAACCTGGACCGCGCCCTGGTCGGCATCCTCGACCTGATCGGGGTGTGGTGGCTGATCCGCCGAACCCGCCTGGACAGCCACCCGCAGGAGCTTGAAGGATGACCCGCGAAACCCTGTGGCTGATCGTCGGGTTTGCCGGCCAGGCCGTTTTCACCGGGCGTTTCGTGCTGCAGTGGCTGTACAGCGAGTTCAAGCGCCGCAGCGTGATCCCGGTGGGTTTCTGGTACCTGAGCATGCTCGGCAGCGCACTACTGCTGACCTACGCCATCTACCGCCAGGACCCGGTATTCATCATCGGCCAAAGCTTCGGCTTTCTGGTTTACCTGCGCAACCTGCAGCTGATTGCCCGCCATCAGGAACAGAAGGAATAGGCCTTTGCCAAAGTTCAAGACGCTTGCGGCCGAACGCCTGGCCCTGATCGCCCTCGCCGTGTTGTTGGTGGGCGCCGGTATCGGCTGGCGCCAGCCAATGAATGTCGATGAAGAACGCTTTCTCGGCGTGGCCCTGGAAATGCTGCAGAGCGGCACCTGGTTCATCCCGCACCGGGCCGCAGAGATTTACGGCGACAAGCCACCGTTGTTCATGTGGACCGTGGCACTGTTCAGCTACCTGACCGGCTCACCCAAGGTTGCCCTCTATCTGCCAGGGCTGCTGTCGGCGGCGACCATCACCTGGGTGCTGCATGACCTCGGGCGGCGCCTGTGGAACCGGCGCATCGGCGTAATCGCAGCTTTGCTGTTCCTGGCCACCTACCAGAGCTACAGCATCCTGCGCACCGGGCAGATCGACAGTTTTCTGTGCCTGTGGGTGGCGCTCGGCTTCTACGGCATGCTGCGCCACCTGCTGCTGGGGCCCGCCTGGGGCTGGTTCTACCTGGCCTGCGCGGCGATGGGCCTGGGCATCATCAGTAAGGGTGTGGGTTTTGTCCCGGCGCTGATGCTGCTGCCTTACGCCTGGGCAGTACGCCAGCGCTGGCACGGCGTGGTCGCGATGCCGGGCCAGGGATGGCGCTGGAGCCTGGGGCTGCTGTGGTTGTTGGCTGGTTGTGCGGTGTGGCTGCTGCCACTGTTGGTGTCGATCGCCCAGGGCGGTGGCGCGGCAGAGCTGGCCTACCTGAAAGAAATCCTGTTGCGCCAGACCGCCAGCCGCTACGCCAATGCCTGGGACCATCGCGAGCCGTTCTGGTACTTCTTCGTCAAGGTCATCCCCAAGTACTGGCTGCCCCTGATACTGGCCCTGCCCTGGCTGATACCGGCCTGGCGCCGGCAACTGCAAAAACGCGATGGCCGCTTCCTGCTGTTACTCGGCTGGGTGGCGTTGGTGCTGCTGTTTTTCAGCCTCAGCAGCGGCAAGCGCAAGCTCTACATCTTCCCGGCCCTGCCTGGCCTGGTACTGGCCATGGCGCCGCTGGTGCCTTGGCTGCTCAAGCGCTGGTGGCAGCGCCGGCCGGGTTGGCGCAGGGCCTTCACTACCGTAGCCCTGACATGGTTCGCCCTGTGGTTCGCCCGAGGCTTCGTCGAGCCGATCAAGGAAGGCCGCAACCCGCATGACACGCTGATGAGCGACGCCGCTCAAGCCACCGACGGTGCTGAACTGGTGCTGGTCAACTGGCGCGAGGGCCATTGGCTGTTTGCCCGGCAACCCATCGTGCATTTCGGCTTCACGGGCCAACCCAAAGCCGATGCGGCGGCCTACTGGCTGCGCCAGCACCCCTCTGCCTTCGCACTGGTTCCGGCCACCGAGCTGGGCGGCTGTTTCAACGCCGACAAGGCCCGCAAGCTGGGCGAGACCTCGCGGGCCGAGTGGTATGTGGTCGGTGCCGATGCCGACAACGGCCAGTGCCGCGCCACTGCCCCCGACCACGTCTACCACTTCACCTGGGCTAAGGCGCAGGAGGGCTAAGCTGCAGCACCTCGTTGGTATACGCCCACTCCTTTTGCACCTGGTCCGGGTGGTCGTTCAGGCGAATGCCATAGGACGGGATGATTTGCTTGATTTTCGCCTGCCACTCGGGCGAGGCCACCTTGTCCTTGAACACCTTGTTCAGCACATCGAGCATGATGGGCGGTGCGGTCGAAGCACCAGGCGAGGCCCCCAGCAAGCCGGCGATGCTGCCGTCCTTGGACGTCACCACCTCGGTACCGAGCTTGAGCACGCCACCGAGAGCTTCGTCTTTCTTGATGATCTGCACCCGCTGGCCCGCCTGCCACAGCCGCCAATCCTCCTTCTTCGCCTCGGGGAAGTAGGTGCGCAGTGCTTCGAAGCGATCATTGTCGGACTGCAACACCTGGCCGATCAGGTACTGCACCAGGTCGAACTCGCGGACCCCTACCCGTACCATCGGCCAAGCGTTGTGCACGCTGGTACTGGCAAGCAGGTCGAGCAGCGAGCCTTGCTTGAGGAACTTGGTCGAGAATGTGGCGAACGGCCCGAACAGGATCATGCGCTTGCCATCGAGCACCCGGGTGTCCAGGTGTGGCACCGACATGGGCGGCGCACCGGTGGCGGCAATGCCGTAGGCCTTGGCCATGTGCCGCTGGGCGATGGCCGGGTTGTCGGTGACCAGGAACGAGCCGCCGACCGGGAAACCGGCATAGTCCTTGGCTTCGTCGATACCCGACTTCTGCAGCAGCGGTAACGCGGCACCGCCGGCACCAATGAACAGGAACTTGGCATCGGTGGCCGCCTTGCTGCCATCCTTGAGGTTCTTGTACTCGACGTGCCAGGAACCGTCACCGTTGCGGGTAATGTCCTGCACCTCGCTCGACAGCTTGAGGTCGAAGTTCGGTCGGGTCTGCAGATAACCCACGTACTGCCGGGTGATCTCGCCAAAGTTGACGTCGGTGCCAATCGGCGTCCAGGTCACCGCCAGCTTCTGGTTAGGGTCGCGGCCCTCCATCATCAGCGGTACCCACTTGCGAATCTGCTCATGGTCTTCGGAGTACTGCATGGGCTTGAACAGCGGGCTGGCCTGCAGGGCCTCGTAGCGCTTCTTCAAAAAGCGGATATTGTCATCGCCCCAGACAAAGCTCATGTGCGGGGTGGTGTTGATGAACGAATGCGGGTTCTTCAGCACCCCCTGCTTCACCTGCCAAGCAAGGAACTGCCGGGTGATCTGAAACGACTCGTTGATCTCCACCGCTTTGCTGATGTCGATCTTGCCGTCCTTTTCCGGGGTGTAGTTCAACTCAGCCAGGGCCGAATGGCCGGTACCCGCATTGTTCCAGCCGTTGGAGCTTTCTTCAGCCACTTTGTCCAGGCGCTCGACCATCTCCATCGACCAGCCTGGCTCCAATTCGTTGAGCCACACGGCCAAGGTAGAACTCATGATGCCGCCGCCCACCAGCAGCACATCGACCTTTCTGGTTTCCGCAGCCTGGGCATTGAGCATACCGATTGCCAAGGCCAGCCCGGCCAGCGCCAGTTTCGGCTTGATGGTGATCTTCATAACCTCTCCCGTGCCTCGTGCCTATCCATAAGTTCAGCCACAAGCTTAGCTGACGGATTTGCTCAGGTATGGCCGGCGCACAAGCACTTGCAATCCATCACATCTCAAAATACTGTATGAATATTCAGTATTGCGAGACAGTACCATGCAACTCATTGCCAAACTCGGCATCCTCGCCGACGCCGCCAAGTACGACGCTTCCTGCGCCAGCAGCGGTGCGCCCAAGCGTAACTCGCGCGGTGCCGACAGCCTGGGGGCCACCAATGGCATGGGCATCTGTCACAGCTACACCCCCGACGGCCGCTGCGTATCGCTGCTCAAGGTGTTGCTCACCAACTTCTGCCTGTACGACTGCCAGTACTGTGTCAACCGCCGCTCCAGCAACGTGCCACGCGCGCGCTTCAGCCCCGAGGAAGTGGTACGCCTGACCCTGGACTTCTACCGGCGCAACTGCATCAGCGGCTTGTTCCTCAGCTCTGGCATCATCCGCTCGGCGGACTACACCATGGAGCAGCTGATCCGCGTGGCCCGGCTGTTGCGCGAAGAACACAACTTCCGCGGCTACATTCATCTCAAGACAATTCCCGACGCCGACCCGCTGCTGATCGAACAGGCCGGGCGACTGGCCGACCGCCTCAGCGTCAACATCGAGCTGCCGACCGACGCCAGCCTCAAACGCCTGGCGCCGGAAAAACAGGCGCACACCATTCGCCAGGCCATGGGCGTGATTCACCAAGGCCAGCAAGCCGTGGCCAACGAGCCCAAGGCGCCACGCTTTACCCCGGCCGGGCAAAGCACCCAGGTCATCGTCGGCGCCGACAGCACCGACGACAGCACCTTGCTGCGCAACGCCGAATCGCTTTACCAGGGTTACGGCCTCAAGCGCGTGTACTACTCCGCCTTCAGCCCCATCCCCGACAGCCCAGGCAGCGTGCCCCTGGCCGCACCTCCGCTGCTGCGCGAACACCGCCTGTATCAGGCCGACTTCCTGCTGCGTGGCTATGGCTACAAGGCTGGCGAGCTGCTGGGCCAGAGCGGTAACCTGGCCCTGGACATCGACCCCAAGCTGGCCTGGGCGCTGGCCAACCGCGAGGTCTTCCCGCTGGATGTGAACCGCGCCGAGCCAGCGTTACTGGCACGCATCCCCGGCATCGGCCTGCGCAGTGTGCAACGCCTGGTCGCCCTGCGCCGGGAACGGCGTATCCGCTATGACGACCTGATCCAGCTGCGTTGCGTGCTGGACAAGGCTCGGCCGTTCATCGTCACCAGCGACTACCGCCCGGCCCAAGCCGAACTGCGCAGCGGCCTGCTAAGGGCGCGTTTGCGTGAGCCGCAAGCACCGGTGCAGATGGGGTTATGGGGGTGATCGCGCTCGACTGCGACGACCTGTTCGCGACTTGGCGCGATCAGGCCCGGGTGTTGTTGGGGCATGGCATCGACCCGTCCGAAGTCACCTGGTCGCAAGGCCCGATGGCGGACCTGCTGGCCATACCGACTGCCCCCCCGGAAGGCCCCGGCCCTTTTCGCGCCAAAGTCCCGGCAGCCTTGCTGAGCCAACTGGAACAGGCCTCCCGCTACCGTGGAGAGCAACGTTGGAACCTGCTGTACGAAGTGCTTTGGCGCGTCGCCCATGGCGACCGCACAGCCATGCTGGCGGGTGACAGGTTGGGCAGTGAGCTGCAACGGCGCATCAAGCAGGTGAGCCGCGAAGCACATCACCTGCATGCGTTCGTGCGCTTCGTGCCGTTGCCTGATGAACTGGTCGCGCATTTGCAGCTGGACCTGGTGGCCTATCACGAGCCGGCGCATGACATTCTGCAAAGTGCCAGCCCGCATTTCGCCGACCGCCTGGGGCGTTTGCGCTGGCTTATCGCTACACCACAGGATGGCATTCGCTTTGACGGTCAAGTGTTCGATTACCAGCGCCAGTGCCCCGAAGCCTGGCGCCAGTGGGCCCGCAACGGCGACGACCCAGGGGCTGAGCTCTGGCGCACCTACTACCGCCATACCTTCAACCCTGCCCGCCTCAACCCGGACGCCTTGCGCCTGCACATGCCGGGGCGGTTCTGGCGGCATTTGCCGGAAGGCATGCTTATACCGCAACTGGAAGGCTTGGCCCGCCAAGGCAAACAGCGGGACGGCCAGGCCATAGAGGTGGCAGCTCAATCCGGCAAGCAAATCAGCAAGCCAGCGCGGTCAGTGTAGGAGCTGCCTTGTGCCGCGATGGTCCGCAAAGCGGGCGCTGATTCCAGCAGCGAGGCTGATCTTTTAGGGGTGCGGCGCAGCCCTACCGCGACGCAAGGCCGCTGCCACAAAAAAGCACCGCGGCTTTGCCTCGACGTCAGGCGAAGAGCCTATCCAGGCAACCAAGCTTCTTCTTGTACGACCGCCGCGCCTCCAGCGCCTGCTCCAGGCTAACCGCCAGGAACCGCGCCTGCTGGTTAGGCTGCATCTGCCCGATCAAATCAAGGTCGGCACTGATCACGGTGCCGATCATGGCGTAACCGCCACCGGACACAGCATCGCGGTGCAGGATGATCGGTTCCAACCCCGCCGGCACCTGGATCGAGCCGATTGGGTAGCAGCTGTCGACGATGTTCGACGGGTCCGACCCAGCACCGAACGGCTGCTCCCGTGGCTGGAAGCTCAAGGCACTGCCGCCTTTGTAGCGATAGCCAATACGGTCCGCCTCGGAGCCGACTGTCCAGGCTTCGGTGAAAAAGCTTTGTGCCGCAGGTGCGGTCAGGCGGTGGAAGTACAGCCCAGGCACCACCCGCAACACCACCTCGCCACCCAGGGCCTGACGCAAGGCCATCGGCAGGCTTGCACCGGCACGGGTCTTGCCGCTGGGCACGCCGACCGGTAGCAGGTCGCCCGCCATCAACTTGCGCCCATGGAAGCCGCCCAAGGCCCCCAGCGCGTAGGTGGAACGGCTACCCAGTACTTCGGGCACGTCGATGCCGCCTGCCACTGCCAGGTAGGCCCGAGCACCTGCGGTAGGAAAACCGAAACGCAACACTTGCCCGGCGCGCACGGCAAACGCCGTATCCGGCCGCTGCTCGCGGCCATCGAGCAACGCGGGCATCTGCGCACCGCAAACGGCCACCAGTGCGTCCTGCTGAAACTCCAGCTCCGGCCCCACCAACGCACATTCCAGGCCCGCAGCGCCGGCCGGGTTGCCCACCAGGTGGTTGGCCGCGCTCAAGGCGTATTGGTCGAGTGCGCCGGACGGTGGGATGCCCAGGTGGTAGTAACCTTCGCGGCCCAGGTCCTGCACGGAAGTCGCGAGGCCGGGTTTGAGCACCTTGATCATACCAGCACCTCCTGCAACGATTTGGGGTAACCGACCGGGTCGGCGAGGAAGGCATCCAGAGAAAACGCCACCGGGCGAATGCGCAGGTCGAAGCGGCCTTCCTCCACATCCGCCACCGCCTGGTCGTAGGCCCGGCGGTCAATGGGCTTGAACTGCACGATGTCGCCCGGGCGGAAGAACACCATGTGGTCCTTCAGGTAGTTCAAGGTTTGCTGCGGGTCGTAGATCGGTGCTGGGGTAACACCGAACATCTGGTAGCCGCCTGCCCCGCGCACCGAGTAGATACAGCCAAAGCAGCCACCATGGCCCAAGGTGAGCTTCGGCGTGTCGGTACGCGGACGCAAATACTTGGGCACCTGCAACTGCCGCTCGCGCTCGACCATCTGGAACATGAACGGCAGGCCGGCGACGAAACCGACCATCGACACGAACCACGGCGCGCCGCTGTGCGCGGCGATGAAGGCCTCGACATCGACCAGGCCGTTGATGCGTGCGGCGTACTCCAGGTCGGTGCTGGCCGGGTCCTGGTGGCGGTCGCGAAATCGCATCAGCGTTTCATGGGTCCAGGGGTCGTTGTACAACACCGGGATCTCGATGATCCGCGTCTCCAACGAACGCTCCGCCACCGCCTGCGCTTCGGCGCCGCGCACGGCCTCAAGCAACGCCTCGGGGGCGATGCGGTCCGGGTCGAAGCGAATCTGGAACGACGCGTTGGCCAGGCACACATCCAGCACGCCATCCAGGGCCAGCCGCTCCACCGCGCGGGTGACGGCCATACCCTTGAAAAAGGCCTCCAGTGACATGCTTTCGCTGACTTCGGCAAACAGGTGCTCGTCGGCGCCGAAGCTGTAGCGGATCGGGGTTGTAGCAAGCGGTTCGGCCATGACTGTTCCTTTTCTTGGAATCTTTATAGAAAGGCAGGCAAAAACAAAATGCACGGGCTGCGGCTTGTCTGTTTGCCGGATGCCCAACGGTTTCAGCGTGGCGCACGCACCACGATGCCGGCCGTATCCAGCGCCTTGCGCGTGGCCTCGACCAGGTCGAGCGCACCTGGGGTGTCACTGTGCAGGCAGATGGAATCGAATTCGATGGCCAGGTCCTGGCCTTCGACGGTGCGTACCACGCCTTGTTGGCAAGCGCGCAAGACGCGCTCGGCGACAGCCTTGGGCTCATACCCCCGCACATTGCGGGTGAACACGATCGACCCGCTCAGGTCGTACTCGCGGTCTGCGTAAAACTCGCGAACCACCGGCTGTCCCAGTTCCTGGGCAATACGGCAGATCACCGAACCCGGCATGCAGTACAGCATCAGCTCGGGCTCGATCACTCGCAGGTTTTCCACCAGCAAGCGCGCTGCCTCCTGGTCACGCGCCAAGTGCATGTACAGCGCCCCGTGCGGCTTGATGTGCTGCAGGCGCACGCCTTGGGCGCGGGCAATTTCACGCAGCGCGCCCAGTTGATAGAGCATGTCGTCGACCAACTCCTGCGCCGGAGCATTGATGTGCCGGCGACCGAAACCGACCAGGTCACGAAAGCCTGGGTGCGCCCCCACCGCAACACCCAGGGCCTTGGCGCGCTCGACTGTGCGGCGCATCGTGCCAGGGTCACCGGCATGGAAGCCGGTGGCGATGTTGGCGCTACTGATGTAGCCCATCAGCTCGTTATCGACGCCATCACCGATCGTCCAGGGGCCAAAGCCCTCACCCATGTCCGAATTGAAATCCACTGCTTGCATGACGGCATCTCCTGGCACTTGTGACTGCATGCATGCCACGTTAGATTCTCTGTACCCCCTTGGGAAGATCTATAAACAGATAGGGTGTCTTCTGAAAAACAGATACACCGGGAGCCTACCGTGTCACTGACCCTGCGCCAGGTCCGCTACTTCGTCGCCACCGCCGAAATCGGCCAGATTTCCCAAGCGGCGATTCACTTGAACATCTCCCAGTCGGCTGTGACCACGGCCATCAAGGAGCTTGAAGCGATGCTCGGCGTGCTGTTGTTCCAGCGCTCGGCCCAAGGCATGAGCCTGACCGAGGCCGGCCGGCACTTTCTGAACCGCGCCTACGTCATCCTGCGCAGTGTCGACGACGCGCTGAACAGCCCGCTACCGGACGTGCGCGCCAGCGGCCTGTTGCGCCTGGCGGCCAGTTACACAGTGATCGGCTACTTCCTGCCGCACCACCTGCAACGCCTGGAACACTGGCACCCGGACGTAACCCTGGAGCTGTACGAGCAGGAGCGCAGCGCTATCGAGCAAGGCCTGCTGGAGGGGCGTTTCGACATGGCGGTGGTACTCACCGCCAACCTCACCCACCCCGACATCGTCTCGGAAACCCTGTTCAACTCCGAACGCCGGCTGTGGCTGCCCGGGCATCACCCGTTGTGCGAACGCTCGGCAGTGAGCCTGGCCGATGTGGCCTGTGAGCCGTTCATTCTGCTGACTGTCGATGAGGCCGAGCAAAGTGCCATGCGCTACTGGGAACAGGCCGGGCAACGGCCCAGTGTACGGGTACGCACCAGCTCGGTGGAGGCCGTGCGCAGCATGGTCGCCAACGGCAGCGGCGTGGCGATCCTGTCGGACCTGGTGCACCGGCCTTGGTCGCTTGAGGGCAAGCGTATCGAGACGGTCACCATCAGTGACCCGGTCACACCAATGAGCGTGGGCCTGGCCTGGCACCGGGAGCGCGCGTTCAGCCCGGCGATGCAGGCCGTGCGCAACTACTTCCACGATGCGTTTCTGGCGCCGCAACAATTGTCGGCTCGGCGCTGATGAAGGCAAAACCGATCGCAAGCCGAACGATCAGCCGCCACAACCGTCCTAAGCTGAGCCGGTGCCGACACGCAAAGAGGACACGCAATGACCCAGCCCGACCCGTCATACGTCAAATGGCTCGAAGACCGCGCCATGCTCAAGGCCTCTCAGGCGCGCGCCAGCCTGTATTCAGGCCAGTCACGCCTGTGGCAACAACCCTATGCCGAGGCCCAGCCCCGGCGCGCCACCGAAATCGCCTCGGTGTGGCTGACCGTCTACCCTGACGCCATCATCGCCCCCGAGGGTTGCTCGGTGCTGGGTGCCCTGGCCCACGAAGCGCTGTGGAAGCGCCTGTCGGAAATCGGCGTACAGGGCCTGCACACCGGCCCGATCAAGCGCTCCGGGGGTATCCGCGGCCGCGAACTCACCCCCAGCGTGGATGGCAACTTCGACCGCATCAGTTTCGACATCGACCCGCTGTACGGCAGCGAGCAGGAGTTGATCCAGATGAGCCGCATGGCCGCCGCGCACAATGCCGTGACCATTGACGACCTGATCCCCTCGCACACCGGCAAGGGGGCCGACTTCCGCCTCGCCGAGCTTGCCCACGGCCCCTACCCTGGGCTGTACCACATGGTCGAGGTGCGCGAAGAAGACTGGCCGCTACTGCCCGAGGTGCCCGTCGGCCGCGACGCGGTCAACCTGCTGCCAGCTCAGTGCGACGAGCTCAAGGCCCGCCACTACATCGTCGGCCAGTTGCAACGGGTCATTTTCTTCGAGCCGGGCGTCAAGGAAACCGACTGGAGCGCCACGCCGCCGGTCACAGGCGTCGACGGCAAGACCCGGCGCTGGGTGTACCTGCACTACTTCAAGGAAGGCCAACCGTCGCTGAACTGGCTGGACCCGACCTTCGCCGCCCAGCAGATGATCATTGGCGACGCGCTGCACGCCCTGGATTGCCTGGGTGCGCGTGGCTTGCGCCTGGACGCCAACGGCTTTCTCGGCGTGGAAACGCGCGCCAGCGGCACCGCCTGGTCGGAAAGCCATCCGCTGTCGATCGTCGGCAATCAGTTGATCGGCGGCATGATCCGCAAGGCCGGTGGTTTCAGCTTCCAGGAGCTCAACCTGACCCTTGATGACATTGCGCAGATGTCCAAGGGCGGTGCCGACCTGTCCTACGATTTCATTACCCGGCCGGCCTATCAGCATGCGCTGTTGACCGGCGACACCGCGTTCCTGCGCCTGATGCTCAAAGAAATGCATGCCTTCGGCATCGACCCGGCCTCGCTGATCCATGCCCTGCAGAACCACGACGAGCTGACGGTGGAACTGGTGCACTTCTGGACCCTGCATGCCCACGACATGTACCTGTACAAAGGCCAGACCCTGCCTGGCAGCATCCTGCGCGAACACATCCGCGAAGAGATCTACGAACGGCTGTCGGGCGAACATGCGCCCTACAACCTGCGTTTCGTCACCAATGGCATCGCCTGCACCACCGCCAGCCTGATCGCTGCCGCACTGGGCATTCGCGACCTCGAGCAGATTGGCACGGCTGACATCGAACTGATCCAGAAGGTGCACCTGCTGCTGGTCATGTACAACGCCATGCAGCCCGGGGTGGTCGCATTGTCTGGCTGGGACTTGGTCGGCGCCCTGCCCTTGCCCGCCGAAGCCGTGGCCGAGCGCATGCTCGATGGCGATACCCGCTGGATTCACCGGGGCGGCTATGACCTTGCCGGGCTTGACCCGCAAGCCGAGGCGTCAGTGCGTGGCATGCCGCGTGCACGGGCACTGTACGGCAGCCTCGACAGCCAGCTGGAAGCGGTTGATTCGTTTGCCTGCAAAGTGAAGAAACTGCTAGCGGTACGCCAGGCCTATGGCATTGCCACCAGCCGTCAGGTGCTGGTACCCGAGGTCATCAGCCCGGGGCTGCTGGTGATGGTGCATGAGCTGCCAGCCGGGCGCGGCATCCAGATCAGTGCGTTGAACTTTGGCCATGAAACGATTGCCGAGGAGCTGCTGTTGGACGGGTTCACGCCTGGGCCGGTGGTGGACATGATCAACGAAACGGTCGAAGGCGACTTGAGCGAAGATGGGCGGTTGATGGTGAACCTGGACCCGTACGAGGCGCTGTGCCTGCGCATCGTCAACAGTAGCGGACATGTGTAATTGGCGATGAAAACAGCCACCCGATCAATCAAATCGTAATATCGAATGGCCATATTGGGCGCCCCTGAACACTCACCCATGGTCGCCCAATGCATTTCACGCCCAACCGCCTGGCCCTGTGCATCGCCCTGGCCTGTGCTGCCTCCGCCCCCAGCGCCTTTGCCAAGGATTACCTGATCGACCGCGCCAGCACCGACACCCTGGAGCTGAAAAAGTCCGACACCTTGATAGTGACGGCCAGTGGCAGCATCGTGGCCAGTGACGACGACGGCGTGATTTTGCCCAAGCACACCAGTGGTGCAACGGTGAGCGTCGATAACGCCGGCATCATCCGCTCAACCGATGGCCGTGGCATTGACAGCAAGGGCGACGGCGAAGACCTCAGCCACTTCGTCATCACCAACCACGCCGGGGGGCTGATCCAAGGCAGCAACGACGGCTTGCGCTTGCAGACCAACCCTGCCGCCGGCGGTAGCCTGAGCATCATCAACGCGGGCACCATCGCGTCCACCGTCGACGGCCAGGCCATCGACCTCGAAACGCTGAACAATCCAGCGTTCACCACCACCCTGGAGAACCAGGCCACAGGCGTGATCCACGCCGTAGGCAACGACGCGATCAAGACCGGCTCCAACGCCACGATCACCAACTACGGGCTGATCTACACCGACACCGCGCCACAGGACAAGAACGGCCTGGACCAGAAGTGGGACGGCATCAAGATCGGCACTTCTACCGGGGTCACCGTGTACAACCACGGCACCATCAGCGCCGACCGCCACGGCGTCGACCTGAAGACCGATGCCACGCTGTACAACTACGAGGGCGCCAGCGTTACCGGGCGCAACGGTTCGGGTTTCGGCTCCGACGGCAGCGGCACGGTGTACAACTGGGGCACCATCACCGGTGCCATCGCCGACGGCAAGATCAATGGCGACGGCGATGGCGTCGATATCGACAACATCGGCCATGTATACAACGCCGGCACCATCCAGGGTTTGGGCGCCAAGGGCGTCGACAGTGGTGGCCGGCCAAATGGCAGCGAAGGCATTGCCATGGGCGGTGGCAGCATCGTCAATACCACCAGTGGGGTCATTCGCAGTGTCGACAACGGCATCCTGGTCGATGACGGCGCCGAAGGTGCCGGTGTGGCCGCGACCACTATCAGCAACGCCGGACGCATCGAGGGCGAAGGCGGCTTTGGCATCAAGCTGATCGGCGAGTACGACGACAGCGTGATCAACAGCGGGACTATCAGCGGTGGCAACGGCCTTGCGCTGAGCATGGGTGCCGGCAACGACAGCCTCACCGTGCTGACTGGTGGCACGTTCAACGGCCTGGTCGATGGCGGTGCTGGCATCGACAGCCTGACCCTGAACGGCACTGGCAACTTCGGCAACAGCGCCAACTTCGAAACCTTGAAGGTCAGCGGCGGCAGTTGGACCCTGACCAGCCTCGAAGACTTCAGCCAAGGTGGCGTGGTGAACTCGGGCGCCACGCTGATCAATCAGGGCAGCATCCTCGGCTCGATGTTGATTGAAAAAGGCGCCACGTATGCCGGTGGCGGGTCGGTCGGCGGGCTGCAAGTGAACGGCACCCTGCTCACCAACACCGGCCTGGGCGTCGCCGCCGTTGCGGGGGACCTGGGCTTTGGCCAGGGTTCAAGCCTGGTGTATGGCGTCAACGCTGACGGCAGCAGTGCACCGATCCATGTCAGCGGTACTGCCAACCTCGATGGCGCCACGTTGCATGTGCAGCCAAGCGCCGGCGAATACCCGTGGCAGAGCCACTACACCGTGCTGACCGCCGGTGCCGTGAACGGCACCTTCACCCAAGTCAGCAGCGACTATGCCTTCCTCACCCCTACCCTGCGCTACAACAACACCTCGGTAGGTCTGGACTACACCCGCAACGACGTAGCCTTCGAGCACTATGCACCGTCCGCCAACGCGGCTGTCGCCGCGCGCAGCCTGGCCAGCCTCGGGCAGAACAGCAACCTGTACAACGCCGTGCTCGGTACCACCGCAGCCGGTGCCGGCAATGCCATCGAGCAGCTGTCCGGCAGCAATACCGCCAACCTCGCGGCCGCCACCCTGGCTGGCGCGTCGCAGGTCGGCAGCAGCATGCTCGGCGCGATGCAGGCAATGGGCAGCGCTGGCGGCCTGCTGGTTGGCCTGAACGACAGCGACGGCCCGGCGCTGGCCGCCACCGGCGTGCCGCGTGAAGCGCGCAACCTCAACGACCCGACTGCCCAGGGGCGCGTCTGGGCACAGGCGCTGGGCAGCTACGGCAAGGTCGATGGCAGCCATGGCGCCAGCACACTGGAGCAGCGTACCGGCGGTGGTGTGCTGGGCGTCGACTGGGCGTTGGCTGGTGACTGGCGCGTGGGCCTGCTGGGTGGCTACTCGCACACCCGCCTGGACGCCACTGGCCTGGATGGCACGGTGCGCAGCTGGCACGCTGGCGTCTACGCCCAGCATCAGAGCGGCCCACTGGCCGTGCGCCTGGGTGCGGCGTACAGCAGCCACGACGGCGACAGCAAGCGCGACGTGGCGTTTGCCGGTTTCAAAGAGCGCCTCAAGGGTGACTACGACGCCGACAGTCAGCAGGCCTTCATCGAGCTGGGTTACGCCATGGGCAGCGGTCGCCTGAGCGCCGAGCCGTTCGCCAACCTCGGCTACCAGCGCTACCACCGCGACAATTACCGGGAACAAGGCGGCGATGCTGCGCTGGCCGTGGACGCCGATACCCAGGACAACGTCAGCAGCACCTTCGGTGTGCGCCTGGCGCACCTGGGGCAGCTGGACAACGGCATGAGCCTGACGCCACGGGCGACCCTGGGCTGGCGGCACACTTACGGCAGCATCGATACCCGCACGCGGCAGGCGTTTATCGCAGGGGGTGATGCGTTCAGTGTCGAAGGCAGTGCGATCGACCGCGACAGCTTGCTGGTCGAGGCCGGGCTGGACCTGGGGCTGAGTGCGCGGCAAAGCGTAGGCATCGGGTATAGCGGTGAACTGTGCAGCAACAGCCGTAACCATGCGGTGGTTGGGCAGTGGCAGTTGAAATTCTGATTTCAGAGTACGGTCACTGCGTACGGCAGTGGCCTTGCCCACTATTCGTACAGTCAACATTGCGCTTGAGAATTTCTGGTTTTGGTTTGTCTGCACAGTGTCCGTGACCTAATGTGATGGCAGTCGCCAGGCCATCTACCCCCTCAAAAGTCGGCATTGCTGAGCGCCCCAGTGAGAGAAAATCGGTACGCGAAGATTTTCCCCTGGCAACAAGCGCTCGATAAACCAGTAATTCGATGGAGCTGAATACAGGCACATGTACACACTGACTGCAATGTACAGCGTACCAGGCGTGACTTGGCAACAATTACCATGCGAGCAACCCGCTTCGTGCATGAGCGGTTGCCGTACTGCGAACAACGATAATTGTGTCTGCCAGCAAATGCGCGAGGCACTCGACCGCTATGCGGGCTTGTTCGCCAAGCTGCTCACGCCGCAGGTGTCACTATGGGGCATGCGCTGGGGTGAGCCCTACCATGTGGACTTTGTTACACGGAGCAGAACGGCAAGCTATTTCACCCTGTTGCCCATCAGCAATAGATTGATAAGCGGCACGGCAGTGGTACCAAATTATGAAACCTGCACATTGGAACCGACTTACAACACGCTCACATTCAGGGACTTAGACCTCGACATCTGGGCGCAATCCTTCATGTCCGCATTCGACGATTTCCTCGCCTTGATGACCAACGGCGCACCCACCGCGTTCGACGATACCGTCTATCAGCGGCTTGTAACGTTGAAGGAAACCCTTGCCAAAGTGCTTGCCACAGGTGTCGCTCCGGTTTTCGCCATGCAGTCAGACGGCGACCTGAGCGCCGCACGGGATCAGTTTGAGCAGCATGTGCAAACGTCGTTCTCAAATGCGTATCTGCATGCCTCGATTGTACAAATACCAGCCGCTGTCAGCACGCCGGTTCCATTGCGAGCTGAATCGAGCGTCCCGCGTTTCATAGGTACACTCATGGAGTTTGGCTATACGCACTCGCATGGAAATCGTTGTGTACTGGGTCACCAGGCTGGTCCCCAGTTCACAACGATGTCCATGCTTGAAGTACCAATGCCTAGGCGGGAATTCCCTCATCAACCGTCGCTGTTGAGTCAACGAGCAAAACTGTCCCACGAGGCGCGTGTCCAGGCCTCTGCCTGCACAGCGCTGCAGTGGAGTTATGAGGCGCAAGTGGAGTTGCCCGCACACGGTGCTCAAGACCAGCTTTGGGTAAGACTGGCCTACAACAAGCCAATCGATGAGCCGCTACAGGATTGCGACTCAACTGACATGGGTGATCACCAGGAAATGTTTGCCGCGCTTGCGTCATTCAATGTTGCCTGGCCGGTCTTGTGGCCACAGATGCAGGCATTGCAACAAGAGGCATCAGAACGGCATACCGATGGTCCCGCAAAGCAACGGGTAACTACTGCATTGCTGAATCAGTTTGAACACGTCATCCAAACATGGGCTAACTGGCGTTGGCCCACATGCGCAACTGTGCCGAGTGCGTCAACGGCTCCTCCTCCCGCTGATCAGGCAAGCGCTCTGTATGTTTTGGATTTCGCGGGCGCATCCAATGGGCGCAAGACGCTGCGCCTGTTCGCTCAAAGCACACAAGTGGAGGCAGGGTGTGGTCTTTCGAAGATGGGCTGGCCAACCATCAATGGCCAACACCCCTGCGGCGTAGCGTTTGCAGGTGAAGTAGCGGCACTCAATAACGACTCATGCTGGTATGTGGCACAGTACGATGATCAAGCGCTTTCAACGATGGACGAGCCTACTTTCAAATTCGTCTGGGCGAATATCGATATCGGAACATACCAGAGTGCTTGCTCGACCTGGTGGATTGTGCGAAACGCGAATCTTGAAGGTTCTGCGGGGGCGCGGACCAACTCAGCCTTGGTCTATCAGTCGCCGGCATCTGCTTTCAGCGCTCCCGTTGTGCCAAATATCATCCTACCAAGCCGCCAGTTCGCCTGCGATGGCAACGTGTTCACTGCTATCGAGCTTGCCTTGACGCCGTTCGCCAATGCAAGCCGTGCACGGCCCCGGGAATGTTGCCTCAGTATAGCCATGGGTTTGCGCTCTCAGATTACCGCCCCCAGTGCTGCTGCATTGGACGCTTGGTGCGAGGTTCCGATTCTGCTGGTAGACAATGTGAGTATTGCGAACGGTGACTCTGAAACTATCGCCGACAACGCCCACTCTTTTGCCACGCTGGTCGAGCAATTGGCGGATGGATTCATGCAGTGGTTCAATCACACGACCCCATCCTCAAAAAGCGCAATGTTAAAACTAGACGTCACGCTGTATTTCAACCTGAACGAAGTGTGGTTGCCAATTGCATCCGCGCCTGAACTACTTATCAGTATTCCTGCGGATGGAACGTTGTCCCGCCGAGGGGCTGGTTCTCACGCATGACTGCACGGAGGGAAGCCAGGCGGGTGTTTTTCCGAATTGGCAGGAGCAAAGCAAGGTCGTGCAAAGCCTTGCATTTACAGCGCTACGGGCATAGCGTTCGGGTGTTTTCTTTTCCGCGCCCAGGAGCAACTCCATGTACACCGGCATCGTCCAGGCCGTCCGCCCTCTGCTTGATGTGACCACCTACCCGGGCCACAACCAGTTCACCATCGACCTCACCCCAGAACTGCTCGAAGCGCTGAAGATCGGCGCCAGCGTCAGCGTCGAAGGCACTTGCCTGTCGGTCACCGAAATCGACGGCAGCCAGGTCAGGTTCGACGCCATGACCGCTACCCTCGAACGCACCAACCTGCGAAACTTCAAGGCAGGCCAAGGGGTGAACATCGAACGTTCAGCGAAGATGAACGCCGAAGTTGGCGGCCACCTGATGGCTGGCCACATCGCCACCACTGCCGAAATCGTCGAGCTGTCGATCAAGGAAACCGGCGCCTTCATCAAGTTCCGCATGCCGCCGGAATGGGGCAAGTACGTGTTTGCGCGTGGTTTCATCGGGGTCAATGGCTGCAGCCTGACCGTCGCTGATGTGGAGGACAACGTCATCACCATCAACCTGATCCCGGAAACCCTGCGTCAGACCACCTTCGCCAGCTACCAGGCCGGCGAACTGCTAAACATCGAGGTCGACCACCAGACCATGGTGCTGGTCGATGTGGTGGAGCGCACCATCAAAGGCACCCTGGCCCGCGAAAAACAGCTGCCTTGAGGCCTGCACATGCTGCCTAACGCCCTCACCGCGCGCACGGCCAAGCGTTTACGCCTGCAAGTACTGCGTGGCCGCGTCGGCCTCGGCCTGGTCGCCGCGCTGTCGGTGCTGGCCGGCATGACCGATGCCATTGGCCTGTTGGCACTGGGCGACTTCGTGTCGTTCATGAGTGGCAACACCACACGCCTGGCAGTGGCCATCAGTGAGGCAGATCTGGCCCTGGTGCTGCGCCTGAGTGGCGCAGTGCTGGGTTTTGTCGCGGGCAATGCATTGGGCGTGCTGATGGCGCGTGGCTTGGGCCGTCGGGCCTGGCCGGTGCTGCTGGTGGTTGCCGCACTGCTGGCGTTCGCGGCAGCGTGGCCATTGCCAGCCACCTTTCCGGCGCTGTTGGCCGCAACGCTGGCCATGGGCATGATCAATGCTGTGGTCGAACAGGTGAATGGCCTGCCCATCGGCCTGACCTACGTGACCGGCGCCCTGTCGCGTTTCGGCCGTGGCCTGGGGCGCTGGCTGCTGGGTGAGCGGCGCAACGGCTGGCGGGTGCAGCTGGTGCCTTGGGCCGGCATGCTGCTGGGGGCTGCGCTCGGCGCCTGGTTGCAACAACACCTGGGCCTGCAGGCCTTGGCCGGCAGTTGCGCGCTGGCCTGCATGCTGGCCCTGGTGTCGCGGTTCATCCCGCGCGCCTGGCAGCGTGGCTACATGCCGCGCTGATCATTCGATGCGCGGGTGCTGCTGGGCCAGCGTCTCGCGCTTGGCTTCCAGTTCGGCGATTTGCGCATCGATGTCCTCGATCTTCTGCTCGATGTTGTCGTGGTGCTCCTGCAGCAGCTCACGCGCTTCCTCGATGTCCGATGCCGCCGGTGCCGCGCCTCGCAGCGGCTTGTTGGCGGTTTCCTTCATGGTCAGGCCGGTCAGCAGGCCAATGGCGGCGATTGCCATCAGGTAGTAGGCCGGCATGTAGAGGTCGCCGGTACTCTCCACCAGCCAGGCAGCGAGGGTCGGAGTAAGACCGGCTATCAGCACCGAAATGTTGAATGCAGCGGCCAGGGCGCTGTAGCGGATGTGCGTAGGGAACATCGCTGGCAACGTGGAGGCCATCACGCCGATGAAAAAGTTCAGCAGCACAGCAATGATCAGCAGCCCGGCGAAAATCACCCCCAGCACGCCGCTGTTGATCAACATGAATGCCGGAATGGCCAGGGCGAACAGGCCAACACTGCCAACGATGATGAATGGCCGACGGCCAAACTTGTCGCTGAGCAGGCCGATCATCGGCTGCACGAACAGCATGCCGACCATGATCGCGATGATGATCAGCACACCATGGTCTTCGCTGTAGTGCAGGTTGTGCGACAGGTAGCTGGGCATGTAGGTGAGCAGCATGTAGTAGGTGACGTTGGTGGCGATTACCACACCAATGCAGGTCACCAGGCTGCGCCAGTGCTGGGTAGCCACCTCCTTGAACGACACCTTGGGCCCAGAAGCCAGGCCTTCACGGTCGCCCTGCTCCAGCTTGTCGACATGCTGCTGAAACGCGGGTGTCTCTTCCAGCGCATGGCGCAGGTAAAGGCCGATGATGCCCAGCGGCAGGGCCAGGAAGAACGGCAGCCGCCAGCCCCATTCAAGGAACTTCTCTTCACCGAGAATGGTGGATATCAGCACCACCACTCCAGCACCTAGCACAAACCCGGCAATCGAGCCGAAGTCCAGCCAGCTACCGAGAAAACCGCGCTTGCGGTCAGGGGCGTATTCGGCAACGAAGATCGAGGCACCGGTGTACTCGCCCCCCACTGAAAAACCCTGGGCCATCTTGGCCAGCAACAACAGTATCGGCGCCCAGATGCCGATGCTGGCGTAGGACGGTATAAGGCCGATGGCGAAGGTGCTGAGCGACATGATCACGATGGTCGCAGCGAGGATTTTCTGCCGCCCGAACTTGTCGCCCAAGGCGCCGAAGAACAACCCGCCCAATGGCCGGATCAGGAACGGCACCGAGAAGGTGGCCAGGGCCGCGATCATCTGCACGCTGGGGTCGGCATTGGGGAAGAACACCTTGCCCAGGGCGTAGGCGACGAAGCCGTACACGCCAAAGTCGAACCACTCCATGGCGTTACCCAGCGCAGCGGCGGTGATCGCCTTCTTCATCTTGGCGTCGTCGACGATGGTGATGTCCTTCAGGCCGATTGGCTGGACGCTTTTCTTGCGAGGTTTCATACCCGTATCCCTGTCGATGAATGCTCTAAGGGATCAGATACAACGGGACACTAAATAATTCAGCGCTTACTGATTTTTTGTGCATTGGCATAAAAAAGCCGCTGCAATAGCAGCGGCATTTGTTTGCTGAAGGCTGGGCTTCAGATACCTTCGCGGGCCAGGTCCATGGCGAAGTAAGTCAGGATCAAGTCGGCACCGGCACGCTTGATCGCGCCGATGCTTTCACGCACCACCCGGCCTTCATCGATGGCGCCGGCCAGGCCGCCAAACTTGATCATCGCGTACTCGCCACTCACCTGGTACGCCGCCAGCGGCAGGCGCGAGGCTGCGCGAATGTCGGCGATCACGTCAAGGTAGGCACCGGCCGGCTTGACCATCAGCACATCCGCACCTTCCTGCTCGTCGAGCAGCGACTCGCGCACCGCTTCGCGGCGGTTCATCGGGTTCATCTGGTAGCTCTTGCGGTCACCTTTCAGCGCAGTGCCGCCGGCCTCGCGGAACGGGCCATACAGCGACGAGGCGAACTTGGTCGAGTAGGCCATGATCGCAGTGTCGTGGAAACCGGCACCATCCAGCGCGCTGCGGATAGCCTGTACCTGGCCGTCCATCGCCGCCGACGGGGCGATAAAGTCGGCACCCGCCGCCGCCGCGATGACCGCCTGCTTGCCCAGGTTGGCCAGGGTGGCGTCGTTGTCCACACCGTGGTCATGCAGCACACCGCAGTGGCCGTGGCTGGTGTATTCGCAAAAGCAGGTGTCGGACATCACCACCATTTCCGGCACGGTGTCCTTGCAGATGCGCGACATGCGCGCGACCAGGCCGTTTTCGTTCCAGGTGTCGCTACCAGTGGCGTCCAGGTGGTGCGAGACGCCAAAGGTCATCACCGACTTGATACCGGCACGGGCATAGCGCTCGATTTCCTGGGCCAGCAGCTTCTCGGGGATGCGGTTGACACCGGGCATGCTGGTGATCGGCACGAAATCATCGATACCCTCCTCGACGAAGATCGGCAGGATCAGGTCTTCCAGGCGGAACTCGGTTTCCTGGAAGATCGTGCGCAGGGACTCGTTCTGGCGCAGGCGGCGGGGACGAACGGACGGGAATTGGTTGGACATGACAGCTCCAGGGCATTTTGAACGGCGTATACCTTATGCCTGTCGCGCGCCAGTGAAAAGGCCAAATGACGAGATTATGTCTTGCGTCAATGGCAAGGGCTGCTTCGGTCGCGTGCGCTCATGCGCCGGCCTCTTCGCGGGCGAGCCCGCGAAGAGGCCGGTGAGTCAAGCGGTTACTGCAGCCAGGGCGGCGTCGGCTCCTCTGCCTTGGCCGGCCCATGCTCCGCCTCGGCGCGCGCCGCACGACGGCGGGCGTCATCCATCCGGGCGGCGTCGATCTCCCGCATTACCCCGGTCACGTCAGCCTCGTGCTCGTCATCCTCGAACACCCCAGTCAGCGGGCTGTCAGGGAGCAATTTGCCGGCCTCGTACAACGCCCACATTTCCTGCGCATAGCGGGTGCTTTTCAGCTCCGGGGCAAAGCGCCCGAAATAATGGGCCATGTTGTCCACGTCGCGCTGCAGCATGCTGAAGGCATGGTTGTTGGCCGCCGCATCCACTGCCTGCGGCAAGTCGATGATCACCGGCCCGTCCGGGCCAAGCAGCACGTTGAACTCGGACAGGTCGCCATGCACCAGCCCGGCACACAGCATCAGCACGATCTGACGAATGACAAAGGCATGGAATACGCGGGCATCTTCGGCTTCAAGGTGCACATCGTTCAGGCGCGGGGCCGCATCGCCATCGGCATCGGTCACCAGCTCCATCAACAGCACGCCGTCCTGGAAGTCGTAGGGCTTGGGTACCCTTACACCAGCGCCGGCCAAACGGAACAGCGCCGCCACTTCAGCGTTCTGCCAGGCATCTTCGGCTTCTTTACGGCCGAACTTGCTGCCCTTGGCCATCGCGCGTGCCTGGCGGCTGTTACGCACCTTGCGGCCTTCCTGGTACTCGGCGGCCTGGCGGAAACTGCGCTTGTTGGCTTCTTTGTAAACCTTGGCGCAGCGCACCTGGCTGCCGCAGCGCACCACATACACAGCGGCTTCCTTGCCACTCATCAACGGCCGTAGTACTTCGTCGACCAGGCCGTCTTCGATCAGGGGTTCGATTCTTTTAGGTGTCTTCATCAGGCTGCGTTCAGGGTCCTGGCTTTGTTGGCGGACATCCTCTCACAGCCTGATGCGACTTGCTCGTCTGTCTTCAGGCCGGACGCATCAGGCGCCCTGCCCTACGCCCCCCACCACCACCGCGCGCGCCCGACGCCGGGTCACCAGCAGCCCCGAACACACCACCAGCACCGCCAGCACCATGGTCGACACCACTTCCAGGCGGTGATCCGGCCGGAACAGCATCAGTACCAGTACGCCGCTGATGAACAGGATCACGCCCCAGGTCAGCCACGGGAACAACCACATGCGGTAGCCCAACGTCTTACCCTGTGCAGTCAGGCGCTGGCGCAGACGCAGCTGGGAAATGGCGATGACCAGGTACACCAGCAGGGCAATGGCGCCGGAACTTGCCATGAGGAAGCCGAACACCTTGGCCGGTACCAGGTAGTTGGCGATCACCGCCAGAAATGCAGCACCCGTGGACAACAGCACCGCCACCACCGGCGTACCACTGCGGCTGGTTACCTGGGCACAGGCCGGGGCGTCACCGCGCCGGCTCAGGGAATAAACCATGCGTGAGGCGGTGTACAGCGACGAGTTGAGGCAGCTGGTCACCGACGTCAGCACCACGAAATCGATGATGGCCTTGGCATTAGCCACGCCAAGTGTATCCAGCACCGTGACATAAGAACCTTCGGTAGCCAAGCGAGGGTCGGTCCACGGTACCAGTGCGATCACGATGAAGATCGACAGGATGTAGAACAGGGTAATCCGCCAGATCACCGAATTGGTGGCCTTGGAAATATGCTTGCCCGCCTCGTCGGATTCGGCGGCGGCAATGGTCACCACCTCGGCCCCGAGGAACGAGAACATGGTGATCAGCATCGCGCTCAGCACCGCACCAAAGCCGTTGGGCATGAAGCCGCCGGTATCCCAAAGGCGCGAAACGCCGCTGACGCCGGACCCCGGCAACAGGCCGAAAATAGCGCAAACGCCAAGGGCAATGAAGCTGACGATGGCCACCACCTTGACCAGTGCCAGCCAGAATTCGAACTCGCCGTAGTTCTTCACGCTGAACAGGTTGGTGGCGGTCAGCAGCAAGGTGATCACCAACGACAAGACCCAGATCTCCATCTGCGGGACCCAGGAGTTGATGATGGTAGCGGCGATATTGGCCTCGATCGGGATGATCAGCACCCAGAACCACCAATACAGCCAACCGATGGTGTAGCCGGCCCATTTGCCGATGGCGAGGTCGGCGTAAGTCGAGAACGAGCCGGTATCCGGCGAGGCAACCGCCATTTCGGCCAGCATCCGCATTACCAATACCACCAGCCCGCCTGCCAGGATGTAGGCCAGGATGGTGGCCGGGCCTGCTTCGGCGATGGCGCGGCCAGAACCGACAAACAGGCCGGCGCCGATCACGCCGGCAATGGACAGCATGGTCACATGCCGTGATTTCAATCCATGACTCAAATTGTTCTTGTGGGTTTGCATGGCGCTACCTTGTTGTTTTTGTCATGCCCACGCTGGGGCCGCCGGCTGCACGTCACCGACGCAGGCGCGAAAAAGCCCGCCCTGCCCTAAATGGTGAGTAGGGCAGTTCGGGTTGAGTAAAACGAAACCGCAAGAGGTGCTACGGCGGTGTCAGCTAGCCGCCCGCTGGTTGGCAGCCAGGTCTGCTTTGGGGAAGCTGCCGCCCTGGAGGCTGACCTGCTCGCAAACTTTCTCGACGATATAGGCGCCGATCGGGATAGCCGAGGTGGCAGCTGGCGACGGTGCGTTGCACACGTTGACGCTGCGCGCGGTGTTGACGAACAGGAAGTCGTCGATCAGCTTGCCATCACGCGATACTGCCTGGGCACGCACACCAGCCGGGTAAGGCGTGAGGTCGGCCTTGGTGATGCTCGGGCAGTATTTCTGTACTTGCTTGAGGTACCCGCCCTTGAACAACGAGTTCTTCATCTCGATCAGGCCCGGGCGGAAGTTCTTCGCCAGCACCTTGAGGATGCCAGGGGTGGTCAGGGTCTGGAACAAGTCACTGGGGCTGACGTCGGTCTTGCGGTAGCCCTCGCGTTTCATCGCCAGTACAGCATTGGGGCCAACGGTGACGGTGCCGTCGATCATGCGGGTCAAGTGCACACCCAGGAAAGGCATCGACGGGTCGGGGATCGGGTAGATCAGGTGGTTGACGATCTGGTTGTGCTGTTTGGGCAGCAGGTAGTACTCGCCACGGAACGGGCAGATTACGAACTCGGTGCGCAGGCCCAGCATGCTCACCACTCGGTCGGCCATCAGGCCCGAGCAAGTCACCAGGAAACGGCTGCGGAACTCGTCGCGCTGAGTGCGCACGATCACTTCACTGGCCTGCTCCTGCAGGCCGACCACCTCGGCGCCATAGCGGATTTCACCACCAGCACGTTGGAATTCGGCGCCCATGGCAGCAGTGACTTCAGCGTAATTGACGATGCCACTGGACGGCACGAAGATGCCACCCATGCCAACGATGTTGGGCTCGCGCTCGCGCAATTCGTCAGCCGACAGCCAGTAGCGTTCCAGGCCATTGGCCGCAGTACGCTCCCACAGCGCCTTCATGCGCTGCATTTCCAGGTCGTTCGTGGCTACCAGCAGCTTGCCGCACTCATCGAAGCGGATGCCGTGCTGGGTGCAGAAGGCTTTGGTGGCCTTGTTGCCTTCCAGGCAGAAGCGCGCCTTGAGGCTGCCGGGGGTGTAATACACACCGGCGTGGATCACGCCGCTGTTGTGGCCGGTCTGGTGGCGGGCCGGGCCAGACTCTTTCTCCAGCAGGAGAATCTTTGCGTCCGGGTAGACCTTGATCAGGTGCATGGCCGTGGACATGCCCACAATGCCACCGCCAATAATGATGAAATCGTACACAGCCTTACCTCACACGCAGGCATTGCCTGGCTTGCTCACCGAGGCCCGCGCGGGCCCAGGTGGCATCGTTTTGTGCAAAGACGCGTGGGCGGGCGCCCGCCCCGCGCCCTGTCATTATTGCCCGCGCTGGTACAGCGGTTTAGGGAAAGCGACGTAACCACGCTGGCGCATCAGTTCGCGGCGCAGCCCCTCGTGCGGGGTGAAGCGGTCGCGGCCATGCAGCCAGAACAGGTTGTTGATCAGCAGGAAGCTGCCCACCCCCACCGGTACCGAAACCTTCTTCTCGCTGCCTTCCAACGAATCGGACAAGGCGTTCAGCCAGATGCCTTCCTCGTAGTTTTCCGGCTGCACGAACTGGTCAATGTAGCGCATGGTCGGGCGGCCTTCGGCATCGGTGTCGAATACCGAGTGGAACACATCTTCGGCCACCTTCTTGCTCGGCGGTGCGGTCCAACGCATTTCGCGGCGTGCCATCGGGTGACGGAAGAATTCGTCGCACTGCTCCCAGTCGTCCAGGTGCAGCAGCAGCGAGTTGCCGCCTTCCATGTTCTTTTCGTCGATTTTCAGCATCAGCACGTAGTCGGTGATCTGGTTCACGAACGTGCCGTCGTTGTGCAGTTCCATGACCCGGTGCGGCTGGCGCAGATAGCTGTCGGAGTTATCGCTGTTGACCACCACGAAGCGCGCGTAGAACTGGCCACTCATGGCGTCGTAGTTGGAACGGCCGATCAGGTGTGCACAAGCGGTGGTGAACTTGACCATGTCCTCGGCCTGGCTCACGTCGTCCAGGCCGACAGGGGTAATCAGCATGCCGCCGCTGGCGCGGTCGAGGATGGTGTTGAGCAACACCGGGCGCAAGGTGCCCTGGCACAACTCGTCAAGGATTTCGCCTACACGAAAACGCAGGAACGACTTGTACTCCAGTGCCTGTACCGGCCATTGGGCAACCGCCTGCACGAATGCTTCGACGGTTTCCCGGGCAAAGGTCAGTTCCAGCAGGCGCGGCGACTGTTTCGAGGGGGCAATGGTGTAGCCCTGCGGTTCGAGCGGCAGCGGCATGACAAGTTCGTCGATCTGCGTAAAGGCGTTCATGGCAGTGTCCTGGCAAAAAAAGTTGTGTGGCGCCGTCCGGTAGTGACCTGGAGCAGTGCGGGCGAGGTAAAAATATCGCTACAAACTCAAAATGTCTACATTTTTATCATTCAGCGACATTAGACTTTTTTGTCCATTGTTTTTCGTCGGCAGAGGGTTTCGGTATGATCGGCAAAACGTTTTGAGGAACAGGATCTTGGAAGCGCTCGCCCCCCGACAAAACTCAGCATTCAGCGGGTATGAGAGGCTCAAGAAGGACATCATCCGCGGCGTGTTCAAACCCGGTGAAAAACTGTTGATGAGCGCCCTCAAGGAACGCTACGACCTGGGCGTGGGCCCGCTGCGCGAAGCACTGTCACAACTGGTGGCAGAGCACCTGGTCAACGCGATAAGCCAGAAAGGCTACCGGGTGGCGCCCATGTCGCTGGACGAGATGAACGACATCTATGATGCCCGCGCCAACCTGGAAGCGATGATCATCGCCCTGGCCATCGAACGCGGCGACGACGCCTGGGAGGCCTCGGTGCTGGCCCACTCGCACACCCTGGCCAAAGTGGTGGAGGTGAAAACCCGTGAACAGCGCCTGGACGTGTGGGACGAACGGCACAAGGCGTTCCATACCGCCATCGCCTCGGGCTGCGGCTCCAAGCACCTGCTGCAAGCGCGCACCTACCTGTTCGACCAGGCCGAACGCTACCGCCATCTGTGGCTGACGCAGACGGTGTTTTCCGAGCAGGCGCTGGAGCTCAAGCGCCAGGAGCATGCAGCGCTGGTCGAGGTGATTCTCGCCCGTGATGCCAAGCGCGCCAGCGCCATGATGCGCTCGCACCTGATGACCCCGGTGCCGATCATTGCGCAGATCATGCATGCTGAAGGTATCGGCGCACGCTAGATGAATTTTTCTTAAATCGCCGGTTGTCTATTCTTTGGCACAATCAAATCTCTATTAGATGCCCAGGAACCAGCATGCCTCGCGTACTGACCATCGAAGACGACGCCGTCACCGGCCAGGAAATCGTCGCCGAACTTACCAGCCACGGCCTGGAGGTGGATTGGGCCGACAATGGCCGTGAGGGCCTGGCCAAGGCCATTGCCGGCGGCTACGACCTGATCACCCTGGACCGCATGCTGCCCGAGGTCGATGGCCTGACCATCGTCACCACCCTGCGCAGCCTCAAGATCGCCACGCCGATCCTGATGATCAGCGCCCTCTCCGACGTCGATGAGCGGGTGCGCGGCCTGCGTGCCGGCGGTGACGACTACCTGACCAAACCGTTCGCCTCCGACGAGATGGCCGCGCGGGTCGAGGTGTTGCTGCGCCGCAACAGCGTGCCCATGACCCAGACCCGCCTGCAGGTCGCCGACCTGCAACTGGACCTGATCAGCCACGAAGCGCGTCGCGGTGACAACACGCTGAACCTGCTGCCCACCGAGTACAAGCTACTGGAATACCTGATGCGCCACAGCGGCCAGGTAATCACGCGGATGATGATTTTCGAGGAAGTCTGGGGCTACCACTTCGACCCGGGCACCAACCTGATCGACGTGCACATCGGCCGCCTGCGCAAGAAAATCGACTCCCCCGGCCAATCGCCGCTGATCCGTACGGTACGGGGCTCCGGCTATGCCATTGCTGAACCCGTCTAAAGGCTGGAGTTCCTCGACCAGCCGCCTGCTGGCGCTGTACAGCTTTCTGTTCGTGGCCTGGAGCAGCATCCTCATGGGGGTGCTGTACTTCGAGGTGTCCAGCTACCTGAACAAACTCACCCGCCACTCCATGCTGCAGCGTCAGCACCTGTTCGCGCACATGAGCGGCAAACAACTGGACGACGCCCTGATCGCCAGCCAGGCCTTCGAGGAGCGCAGCTTCGATGCCTATGGCTTGTTCGACACCCAGCTCAACCCGATTGGCGGCAGTGTGCGAGCCTTGCCCCCGGAGCTCAGGCTGGACGGCAAGATCCATGAATTGAAACGCTGCCTGGATGCCGACGACCCACACCTGCCCCGCGACAGCTGCGACGCGGTAGCGATCAAGGTACAGGATGGCCGCTGGTTGGTACTGTTCCGCGACAACGGCTCACTGTTCGTGGTTACCCGGATCATTCTCGATGCCCTGCTCTGGGGTATCTCCTTGACGCTGATCCCAGGCTTTGCCGGCTGGTATTTGTTGCGCCGCCGCCCGCTCAAGCGTATCCGTGCGATCCAGGCCCAGGCCGAGCTTATCGTCGCGGGTGACCTGACTCACCGCCTGCCCTTGTCGGCCAGGCGCGACGAACTGGACATGCTGGCCGCCATCGTCAATGCCATGCTCGACCGCATCGAGCGGTTGATGCACGAGGTCAAAGGCGTGTGCGACAACATTGCCCATGACCTGCGCACCCCGCTGACCCGCCTGCGCGCCCAGCTTTACCGCATTCGCCAGCAAAGCGACGTGGATTCCGCGCAAGCCGAGGCGCTGGACCAGGCCATTGGCGAAACCGACACCTTGATGGCGCGCTTTCGTGGGTTACTGCGCATCAGCGAGCTGGAAGACCGCCAGCGCCGGGCTGGTTTCGTCCAGCTGGACCCTCATGAACTGCTGGTCGAACTGCACGACTTTTACCTGCCATTGGCCGAGGATGGCGGCATTCATCTGGAATTGCACCAGCCCGCACAGCTGCCGGCTCTGCACGGTGACCGCGAACTGCTGTTCGAGGCGCTGGCCAATCTGGTAGGCAATGCGATCAAGTTTACACCCGAGGGTGGGCAGGTGCGGATTTTCGCGACACAGGACGATACCGGCGTGCACCTGGCCATCGAGGACAGCGGGCCGGGCATTCCCGAAGAAGAGCGTACTGCGGTGCTGAAGCGGTTCTACCGCAGTGATGAAGGCCACCGCCATGCCGGGTTCGGGCTGGGGTTGTCGATCGTTGCGGCGATCGTCGACCTGCATGGGTTTGGGCTGGAGATTGGAGAGAGCGAGCTGGGTGGGGCCAGGTTAGTGCTGCACTGCCCGCTCGCGGGGCTGGCCAAGTAAAAGCGGGGCCGCTTTGCGGCCCCTATACGCCGATCAGTCAGCCAGACGCCAGGTAGTCGCGCCCTTGCTGTCTTCCAGCACTACGCCCATGGCGGTGAGCTGGTCGCGAATACGGTCCGACTCTGCCCAGTTCTTGTCCGTACGCGCCTGCAGACGCGCCTGGATCAGGCCTTCCACCTCGGCAGCATCGACCTTGCCTTCGGCACCCGCACGCAGGAAGTCATCGGCTTCCAGCTGCAGCACACCCAGCACATCACCCAGCTCGCGCAGGCGACCAGCCAGGCCGGCAGCCGCTTCCAGGTCGCTGTCGCGCAGGCGGTTGATCTCGCGCACCAGGTCGAACAGCACAGCGCAGGCTTCAGGGGTGCCGAAGTCGTCGTTCATCGCCACGCTGAAGCGCTCGACGAACGCTTCGCCACCCTTGGCCGCCACCCGTGGCAGGCCGCGCAGGGCGTGGTAGAAGCGCTCCAGCGCGCCCTTGGCATCACGCAAGCTGTCTTCCGAGTAGTTGATCGCGCTGCGGTAGTGGCTGGCCACCAGCAGGTAGCGCACCACTTCCGGGTGATACTTTTCGAGCACGTCACGGATGGTGAAGAAGTTGTTCAACGACTTGGACATCTTCTCGCCATTGATACGGATCATGCCGCAGTGCATCCAGGCGTTGGCGTACTGCTTGCCAGTGGCCGCCTCGCTCTGGGCAATCTCGTTCTCGTGGTGCGGGAACTCCAAGTCGCTGCCGCCACCGTGAATGTCGAAGCTCTCACCCAGGCAGCAGGTGGACATCACCGAGCACTCGATGTGCCAGCCCGGACGACCTGGGCCCCATGGCGACTCCCAGCTCGGCTCGCCCGGCTTGACGCCTTTCCACAGCACGAAGTCCAGCGGGTCCTGCTTGGCTTCGTCGACCTCGATGCGTGCGCCGATGCGCAGGTCTTCGATTTTCTTGCGCGACAGCTTGCCATAGCCGACGAACTTGCCGACGCGGTAGTACACGTCGCCATTGCCCGGGGCGTAGGCGTAACCCTTGTCGATCAGGGTCTGGATCATCGCGTGCATGCCGGCGATATGGTCGGTGGCACGCGGCTCCTGGTCCGGCGGCAGGATGTTCAGGCGACGCTCGTCTTCGTGCATCGCGTCGATCATGCGGGCGGTGAGCGCGTCGAAGGTTTCGCCGTTCTCGTTGGCCCGATTGATGATCTTGTCATCGATGTCGGTGATGTTGCGCACGTAGGTCAGGTCATAGCCGCTCTTGCGCAGCCAGCGGGTGACCAGGTCGAAGGCCACCATGCTGCGACCATGGCCCAGGTGGCAGTAGTCGTACACGGTCATGCCGCACACGTACATGCGCACCTTGTTGCCATCCAGCGGCTTGAAGGTTTCCTTCGCTTTGCTCAGGGTGTTGTAAATGGTAAGCACGGTGGTTCCTCAGCTGCCCCAGGAGTCACGCAGGGTGACAGTGCGGTTGAACACCGGGCGGCCCGGCTGGCTGTCTTTCAGGTCGGCGCAGAAGTAGCCTTCGCGCTCGAACTGGAAGCGGTCCTCGGGCTGCGCCTGCGCCAGCGACGGCTCGGCACGGCAACCGCTGAGCACTTGCAGCGAACCAGGGTTGATGTTGTCCAGGAAGCTGCCGCCCTCCTCGGTCTTTTCCGGGTTCGGCGAGCGGAACAGGCGGTCGTACAGGCGCACTTCGCACTCGACGCTGCCCTCGGCCGGCACCCAGTGGATCACGCCTTTGACCTTGCGGCCTTCAGGGTTCTTGCCCAGGGTGTCCGGGTCGTACGAGCAACGCAGCTCGACGATGTTGCCGTCGGCATCCTTGATGGCTTCGTCGGCGCGGATCACGTAGCTGCCACGCAGGCGCACTTCACCAGCCGGTTCCAGGCGCTTGTAGCCCTTCGGCGGCTCTTCCATGAAGTCGTCGCGGTCAATGTACAGCTCGCGGGAGAACGGCAGCACGCGCACACCCATGTCTTCCTTCGGGTGACGTGGCAGCTCAAGCTGCTCGACCTGGCCTTCGGGGTAGTTGGTGATGACCACTTTCAGCGGGCGCAGCACGCACATGGCGCGCGGTGCGGTGCGGTCCAGGTCGTCACGGATGCTGAACTCCAGCATCGACATGTCGACCACGCCGTCGGAACGGTTGGTGCCGATCATTTCGCAGAAATTGCGGATCGAGGCCGGGGTGTAGCCACGGCGACGGAAGCCCGACAGGGTCGACATGCGTGGGTCGTCCCAGGCGTCGACGTGTTTCTCGTCCACCAACTGCTTGAGCTTGCGCTTGGAGGTGATGGTGTAGTTCAGGTTCAGGCGGCTGAACTCGTACTGGCGCGGATGTGCCGGCACCGGCAGGTTGTCGAGGAACCAGTCGTACAGCGGACGATGCCCTTCGAATTCCAGGGTGCAGATCGAGTGGGTAATGCCCTCGATGGCGTCCGACTGGCCGTGGGTAAAGTCGTAGTTGGGGTAGATGCACCATTTGTCACCAGTCTGGTGATGGTGGGCATGGCGGATGCGGTACAGGATCGGGTCACGCAGGTTCATGTTCGGCGAGGCCATGTCGATCTTGGCCCGCAGCACGCGCTCGCCGTCCTTGAACTCGCCGGCCTTCATGCGGGCGAACAGGTCGAGGTTTTCTTCCACGCTGCGCTCGCGGAACGGGCTGTTCTTGCCCGGCTCCTTGAGGTTGCCGCGGTATTCCTTGGCTTGCTCAGGGGTCAGGTCGCAGACGTAGGCCTTGCCCTGCTTGATCAGCTCGACCGCCCAGTCGTGCAACTGGTCAAAGTAGTCGGAGGCATAACGCACGTCGCCGGCCCAGTCGAAACCCAGCCACTTGACATCATTCTGGATGGCGTCGATGTACTCCTGGTCTTCCTTGGCCGGGTTGGTATCGTCGAAACGCAGGTGGCAGACGCCGCCGAATTCCTTTGCCAGGCCAAAGTTGACGCAGATCGACTTGGCGTGGCCGATGTGCAGATAACCATTGGGCTCCGGCGGGAAACGGGTGACGATGCTGCTGTGCTTGCCCGAGTCCAGGTCGGCCTGGATGATCGGCCGCAGGAAGTTCGCAGGGACAGCGGGGGCGCCTTTGGCAGCGGCGTTGGGCGCGTTGTCGGCAGTGGGCTTGCTCATAGGATCCTTGAATGCGTGTGTCCAGCCTGGGTAGGCCGATTGAATCAAAGGGCCTATCATAGCCGAAGCAGTCAAGCTGCTGACAGTCGGGCCCAAACAAACTGATGTGATTTATCACGGCTTTTTGCCGCAGCCTGGCAAAATGGCCAGTGCGCGCCATGTGTCGAGTTCGCTTGATCCTGCGTCAGGTGATAACCCGCGCACTGCGCACCCTAATTTCTGATTGCCTTGAAAGAGCGAGTTTCAGCATGTCCAAAGTCAAACTGAGCACCAACCACGGCGACATCGTCCTGCAGCTGGACGCCGAGAAAGCGCCTCTGACTACCGAAAACTTCGTTCAGTACGTCAAGGACGGCCACTACGATGGCACCGTATTCCACCGTGTCATCAAGGGCTTCATGATCCAGGGCGGCGGCTTCGAGGCCGGCATGAGCCAGAAGAAAACCCGCGCCAGCATCCAGAACGAAGCCGACAACGGCCTGAAGAACAAGAAGTACAGCATCGCCATGGCCCGCACCATGGAGCCGCACTCCGCCTCGGCGCAGTTCTTCATCAACGCCTCCGACAACGACTTCCTCAACCACAGCGGCAAGAACGTGCAGGGCTGGGGCTACGCCGTGTTCGGCGAAGTGATCGAAGGCCGTGAAATTGTCGACGCTATCGAAAAAGTCGCCACCGGCTCCAAAGCGGGTCACCAGGACGTACCGAAAGACGACGTGATCATCGAGAAAGCCGAGATCATTGAGTGATACTGCTGATCTCCGATCTGCATCTGCAAGAAGAACGCCCGGATATTTCCCGGGCGTTTCTTGATCTGCTCGATGGCCGTGCCCGCCACGCCAAGGCGCTGTACATTCTTGGCGACTTTTTCGAAGCGTGGATCGGTGACGATGCCATGACGCCCTTCCAGCAGTCGATCTGCCAGGCCATGCGCCGGCTGAGCGACAGCGGCACGGCCATCTACCTGATGCACGGCAACCGTGATTTCCTGATTGGCCAGGCCTTCTGCGACGCCGCAGGCTGTACGCTACTGAGCGACCCCAGCGTGATCGAGCTGGGCGGTGAACAGGTGCTGCTGATGCATGGCGACACTTTGTGCACCCGCGACCTGGGTTACATGAAAATGCGCCGTTTGCTGCGCAACCCGCTGAGCTTGTGGATTTTGCGCCACCTGCCGTTGTCGTCCCGCTACAAGCTGGCGCGCAAGCTGCGCAGCGAAAGCCGCACGCAAACGCGGATGAAATCCACCGAAATTGTCGACGTCACGCCGGAGGAAGTACCGAAGGTGATGGCGGCGCATGGCGTGCGCACGCTGGTGCATGGCCATACCCACCGCCCGGCGATCCACAAGCTGATGGTCGATGGGCAGCCAGCACGGCGCATCGTGCTGGGCGACTGGGACCGCCGGGGTTGGGCCCTGCAGGTTGACGAGCAAGGGTTCCAGCTGGCGCCGTTCGAGTTTTCCTGACCCCGACACCAGCGGGTTGCCAGCACTGGCCACTTCGGGGGTGACCCGCGAAGTGGCCAGCATGCCTTACTGCTGCGCCATTGCCCCCTTGTCCCGCTCACTGATCACCGATTCCCGGTACTCAGGGTCCGCCTTGATCTGTGCCTCGGTAAACGGTATCAGCGCCAGTTGCTTGGCCGCGAAGGCCTTGGTCTGGTCACTGGCGTGCGCCGAAGCGGCCTCGCTGGACTGCGAGAACGCCAGCAGCCCACGCGCCTCTGGCCCTTTGTCGGTGAAGCTGACCAGTTGCAGGTAGCTGGTACCACTGACCACCAGCCGCTTGCCGTGCCCGTGCGGCACGCTGTAAATGGCGTTGTACACCCCCAGCGCCTGCGGGCCACCCGGTACCGGCGTGCCATCAAGCGCCTGCTGCACCTGCCCCCAACGCGCCTCCCCGGCCACGCCACTCTCACTTACCTGCTTGATCGACGCCAGTGCTGCATCGTGTACCAGCTTACGCACCGCGGCTTGCTCGACCGCAAGGCCGCGCGGGGTGTGCTGCGGGTCGGCCGGGTCGAACGCCACCCGCCAGCTTTCCGGGTGCTCGGCCAAGGCAGTGAACAGATTCTGGAAATGCACCAGGCCAATGCCACTGTCCAGGTCGGCCTTGCCGTTCCAGGCAGCCAGGCTGCTGCACACGGCCTGCACATCCGCGCTGGCACCCTTGCACCATTGCAGCAGGTCCGGCAGCACCAGGCTGGCCAGGTAGACCTCGTCATCGGTGACCATGCGCTGCAGCTCATCCACACCCAACCGGGCGGTGCCTTGCAAACGCTGCAGGGCAAAACGGCCACGCATGCCCAGCGGCTGGTCATTGCGGCTGACCAAGGGTGAGTAGCCGGTCAGCGGCTGTGCAGGGTTCGCCATCCAGGCCGGGTCGTTGGAGTTTTGCACGAAGTCTTCACGCTCGAGGCTCGGCAGCAAGCGGGCCGGGAAAATGCCCGGTTGCGCCGCCTGCGCGTCCACCTTCCACTGGCAGGCGCTACGCGAACCATCCAGCACCACCACGCGCCCTTGCGCCTGCGGGTTGCTGCAGGTATCCAGCAGTTGCTGGTCGACATAGGGCACGACCGACTGGTTCAGGTACAAAGCCCGCCCACCCTGGTCCACGGCCAGCGTGTTGACCCAAGGGATGCCTTGCAACTGCTCGACCGAACCCTTCAATGCCGCGAGGCTGTCGGCACGGTTGATCTGGTACCACTGCTGCAATACACGTGTGTTCTCAAGGTTGGCGTCACGCAAGCTGTAGGCCGCATGCACATCCCAGTCCAGGCGACCTGGCCATTGCACCACCGGGCCGAACTGAGAGCTGTAGACCTGCCGCGCTACCTGGCTCAGGCTGCCATCCTCGGCCTTGACCGCCACACGGATGGTTTGCCGGGCCAGCGGTAGCGACCTGCCATCGAGCAAGTAGCGCGTCGGGTCCTTGGGGTCGAGCTGCAGGCGGTAGAGGGTGAAGTGCTTAGAGGTGTCGACGGTGTGCGTCCACGCCAGGTGCTGGTTGAAACCGATGTTGATCATCGGCAGGCCCGGTAATGCTGCGCCCATCACGTCGAGCTGGCCTGGAATGGTCAGTTGCATCTGGTAAAAGCGCATGCCGCCCATCCACGGGAAGTGGGGGTTGGCCAGCAACAGGCCGCGGCCATTGGCCGAACGCTGCGCACCTACTGCCACAGCATTGCTGCCACGCTCCGAGGCGAACCGCTCCTGCCGGGCCAGCGCAGCGGCAAAACCCGCTGAGGATGCCTGGCGGGTCAGTGCTGGAGGGTGTGCCCCCGCCAGCGCCTCGACGAACTGCCCGACACCGCCCTCGGCCAGCAACCGGCGGGTCAGTTTGACCAGGTCCTGGCTGCTGATAGGCCGCACCCACTCACCCTCGCCGCATTCGGCGGGCAGCCCTTGGCCACGGCGCTCGGCCAATGCCCGGTTGTAGCCGCTGGCATAACCCGCCAGCAGTGCCTGTACCGGCGCTGGCTGTGCCTGCAGGAACGCATCGACCGCCGCAGGGCTGTTGAGCCAGGTGAAAAACAGGTCGCTGGCCAGGTTGTCACGCTGCTCCAGGGTCTTGCCCTTGGCGCCGAAAAAGCGCGATCGCTCACCGCTCACGGTCAGCACTTCATTGGCCAGCAGGCACAGGTTGTCCTGGGCATAGGCATAGCCAACGCCATAACCCAGGCCGCGCTCATCCTTGGCCACGATATGCGGCACGCCAAAACTGGTGCGGCGGATCTGGGCACTGGTATCGGCTACGGCGGGCTGCGCCTGTACGCCGATACTGAAGGCCACCAGGGCAGCGGCCAGGCCGGCGCACGTCATGGGACGGGAAAGTGGAAACACGGGCACTCCTCGGATTCGGGGGTCATCCCGATCAGACGAATGGCCAGATGAAAATTTTACGTATTACAAGGCGATGGAACGTCTTGATGAGGAGCAGGCATTTTTTTTACGAGTGGGTTGCAGTTTTTGCGTTCTCATTCGTCCTAGTAAGTGAGGCAACCACATTTCGGGTTCGTCCACGAAAAGGAGCATTCACATGTACAACCCGCAACCCTCGATCCAGGCCGGGCGCGTCCCAGGCAAAGCGCCCAATGGACAGGACGCTTTTTCTGAAGAACGCATCGGCAATGAACAGATCCGCGAGCTGCTGCGCACCTTCGGCCTGCGCACCAGCCTGATCCGCCTCAAGGTGATCGACGCTTTGCACGCCGCCGACCGCAATGGCCGCAGTATTGGCGTGCGCGGTGTGCATGCACAACTGGAACAACTGGATATCCCGTTGTCGTTCCTCAGTGTGCGCGAAGTACTCAAGCGCCTGTGCACCGAAGGCGTCATCCAGCTGGGTAGCGACAAATGTTACAGCCTCAACCCCCAGGCGCGTGCCGTACTGGAGCAAACACTCTCGCGCTGAGCGCATGGCCGGCCATGCCTGGCCGGCCCGCGCAGATCAGGGCTTGACCTTGCGCCGCAGAATGCCGTTGATCACCACGACCACCACGGCAATGGCGATGGCCAGCATCTGGAAGGTCTGTTCACTGATTGTGCCCTGCTTCTGCAGATGGGACAGGCCCAGCATCAGGCCCAGTACCACCAGGATGATCAAAAGTGAATATTTGAGGCGCTGCACGTGTGTCATCGAAGGTTCCTTGCAACATCAGGGGCAAATGGCTCGCAACGAGCGGCGGCAATGATACAACGGTCACTGCCCACAGCGCTGTATTTCCTGCTGGGTGGGGCAGCGCGGGCCTGAAAGCATGGGAGTTCCAAGCACCCATGCCGGAGGCACCATGTACAAAACGTTGCTGTTCGCATCGCTGTTTCTGTCCCCCCTCTCCCTTCATGCGCTGGACACCCAGCAGACGCCTGACGAACACCTGCTCGAACTGGGCCACCAGTTGGCTACCCATGCCGGTGCCAGCCAATGGCAACAATTGTGGCAACGTGTCCGCCAGGCCGGCTACCTGCAGGCTGGTGCTGCGCCGGTACATTTCAGCGTGCCTGCGGCCCGGTTACCCGACCTGGCTCGGCAAACCCTGGCCCAGGCCGACCAGGTACAGGCACTGCGCCAGACACAGGCACTGTACCGCCGCAGCTTTGCCGGCCCGGCCATTGGCCAGCGCAACGGGCAGCCGTTGCATGCGCTTTGCCTGTTGGTCGATTGGCGCACATTGCCCCAAGGCATGCACGCCACCCCTCACGCCTACCTGGCTAGCGCCAGCTTGCTGAGCAGCTATCCGTGCGACTGATGGTTGCCTGACCCATTCGCATCAATGGGAGTAACCAGATGGGTCGCCTTACGGTACAGCCGGAAGTCAACGCGATTTCCTACACCGCCAGATATCGTTGCCTGCAAAACCTACTCACCGAAGCTACAACCCCCAGCCCCTATGTCGCCTAGCGACGCGCCTTGGCTGTCGCACAGAATTTGCTCACACCTTCGACATAACGCCGTGGGTGATCGGGTCGCACATCCACCCATCCCGAAGGAGCGCCATATGCAACTGCCAGATTTGAGCCAGATCGATATCAGCCAACTGCCCCACTCGTTGCAGGCCTTGATCGAGTGTATCGGTATCGAAAACGCCTACCAGCTCACCTGCGCCTACGGCGGCAGGCCCAAATACATTCCCAAGCACCGCGAGCGCACCAAGCTCGCCGACGTGCTGCCAGCCGAAGCGTTAGACGCACTGATCAAGCGCTTTGCCGGGGTCGCACTGGAAATTCCCAAGGCTGACCACTTTCTGCGCCAACTGCGCAACCAGCAGATCCAGAAGGAAAGCGCCAACGGCTTGTCACGCAGCCTGCTGGCGAACAAGTACGGCCTGAGCCTGCGCCAGATCGGCAACATCCGGCGCCAGGAGCCTTGCACTCGCTGATACCCAAGCACCGTAGCAGCCCTTATGCGGTTGCCTCAACCCACCAGAAGATGAGTTTCCTTATATGTCGATAGATAACAGCCTGATTGGCTCCGTCATCAACGCCCTGCCGATGGACCGCCTGATTGCTGGCCCCTTGCAGGCCATGGTCCAGGCGCAGGTAACTGCCAGTAAATCGTACGCCGACTTCCTGATGCAGGTGTGCGTCCAGGATGGCAAGGCCGTCGCCATCCAGTTCGACTACGACGAAACCATCGTCGACGAACAAGGCGAATACAAGGGTGTGGTCAGCAAGACCATGAAAGTGCCGCTGCTGGCGGCCATTACCCACCCGAACATTTCCATTGAAGAGGGTAATGTCGAGTTCGAGCTGGTCATCAGCCAGATGTCCGAAGATGTATCCAGCAAGGACATGAATGCAGAAACGACCGCCTCCCTGGGCTGGGGGCCGTTCAAGCTGAACGTGAAAGGCAGCGTGAGCCACAAGTCCACGCAAACCCGCAAGACAGATACCCGCGCCCGCTATGCCTTCAACACGACCTTGAAACGCCAGGAACCGCCCGAAGCGATGATGAGGGTAATCGAGTTTCTGACTGACGCCGCGACCAAGCCAACCGTTGTCAGAACGGCCGCGCTGGAAAGCCCGGACGAAATTTCCCAGGCCGATACCTTGAAAGGGCCTGAGCCTGAAAAACTACCGACCCCTTAAGACCCTTGCACTTCACCCTCGAGCCCCTCTTCCCGCAATGAGAGGGGCATAACCTGGCTTGAGGAGTCGGATCGTTGCAAAAGCCCCCTGCCCCCATGACCTCCATCGACCTGCGCGAGATCACCCGTGGCCTGCAAGAGGCCGCCAGCGCCACCAACAGTTTGATCGCCCAGCAGTACATCAACCTCTTCGACCAGTTCTTCGAATGCGACACCGAGGCGTTGGGCGCCCCTATGAAGGCCAAGATGGTCGAGGTGGCGATGGACGGCCAGCACATCATGCGCGTTCCATTGTTCGCCCTGGTATCACCCAAGGGCCTGGCCCTGGAGCGCATGCAGGTCGATTTGTCTGTAAGGGTCAAAGGTACTGAAGCGCAACAGGCGCTGCTGACGGCAGCCGAGAGGAAGGCCGCCAGCTTCAAGGTGACCATCGGCGGCCAGGGCCGTCAGGGTGAAAGCCGGGACCCAGACGAAGTGCAGATTCGCATGCAGTTCCAGGCGAGTGAGCCGCCGGAGGCGCTGAACCGGTTGATCGAGGAATACACCAGCCTGATCGTCCCGGTACGCGCTACCCAATCGCCGCCCCCAACCGACACCAATGAGTTCATCGAGGCGGCCATCGTCCGTTGACGACCGCCCCGGCGCAGGCCTAGAAGTCGCGTTTGTAGAAGATATCCAGTGAACTCGCCAGCCCGCTGGCGGCTTCAAGGTAGACCTTCTTGCTCAACTTGTAACGCAAGGCGATGGTGTTGGCGGGTTCGAACACCCCTACCCCGTAACGCAGGCTCAGCTTTTCAGTCAGGTTGCCGCTGGCGACCACGCTGGTGCTGTTGCCCGACCCTTCGGTATCCAACTGGAAGTCGTCGATACCCAGGCTCGACGCCAGGCTGCCGGTAATGCCGGCACTGCCGGCCAGCCCCAAGCCCAAGGCCGCCTCGGCGAGCATGTTGTTGTCTTCGCCGGAGGTGCCCAATGGCCGCCCCAGTACCAGGTACGACAGCGCCTGCTCCTGGCTCATGGCCGGCTCCGAGAACACCTTCGTGGTGGGCTGTTCGGCGCTGCCGCTCAGGCGGATACCAGCAATCACATCGTCAACCTTGCGGATTGCTTCGATGTCCAGGTACGGCTGGTCGATTGGGCCGGCGAACAGCAGCCGCGCTCGGCGGATGGTCAAGCGTTGACCGTAGGCACGGTAGCGGCCGTCTGCCAGGCTCAGCTCGCCACGGGTGTCGAGGTTATCACCAATGTGCACATGGCCAAGCAGGTTGGCGGTAAGGCCAAAGCCGCTGAACGACAGCTTGTCCTGGCCCACTTCGACGTCGATGTCCATGGCCATCGCCATGGGCGGTTTGCCCTCTTCGGTCTGGTGACCGACGATTACCGTGTCATCCGACACCTTGACGGTGGACGGCGGCAGCTCGCGGACGGTGATCTTGCCCTTGGGCACCTGAACCTTGCCGGTCACCGCCAGCTTGTCGTCGATCAGGCGCAAGGTAAGGTCTGGGGCCACCTCCAGTGCGGCATAGGGCTCGACCGTGACCGGCAGTTGCTGGCCTTGCAAACGCACGTCCATGCCCAACGCCTGGCCCCAGGTGAGGTTGCCACTCAACTGCCCACGCCCAGCCTCGCCACTGCGCCAATTGCCGTTGAGCTGCACCTGCTCACCGCTGATCAGTGCCTGCAGTGACAGGTCCTGCAGGCTGGCCGGCAGCTCTGCACCACTGACTTCACCACCGCTGAGCATCAGGTTACCGTTGACCTGCGGCGCCAGCAAAGTACCTGAAAGCCGGCCACTGCCATTGAGCTGCCCGGCCAGGCGTTCGACCATCGGCACAAACGGACGGGCCACCGACAGGTCTAGCCCGGCCAGGCGGAAATCACCCGACAATGGCTTGTTCTTGCCTAGCGGATCGAGCCGGGCGTTGACGCTCAGTTCCCCCAGACGCTCACCGCGAAACGCCAGGCGCGTATCGATGCGTCGCGGTGCCAGCGCGCTGTCCAGGCGCAGGGCCTGATACGGGAAGTCGATCCAGCGGCCCTTGTCGCGTACCCGCAGGGTGCCGCCACTGGCATCGACAACGACAGTACCCTTGGGGCCGCTGGCCGGGATGTCCAGGTTGATATCGGCATTGAGCAGGCCTTGCCAGGCAAAGTCCTTCGGCAGCCACTGGGCCAGGCTGTCCAGCGGGAACTGCTTGAGGTGGTAGCGCAGGCGGGGCTCGGGGGCCAGGCGCTGGTCCTCGCCACACAGGCTGGCCTGCCCGGAGCGCCAGCAGTGGGCCCCGAAGTCCAGCTGACCGCTGGCCAGCCGCTGCAGGCGTGCCGGGGCCTGCAACTGCCAATCCTGGCCGCCGGCCTGAATCCGCCCGCTGGCCAGACGACCACGCCAGTCACCCTTGTTCAACTGGCCATCCAGGCCAAGGTCGAGCTTGAGTTGCGGGCCGTCCAACGCCAGAGTCACGGCCTGTTGGCGAATGTCGCCTTTGCCGTTGGCCTGCAGCGTGCCCAAGGCCGTGTCACCCAGGTGAATACCTGTGGCCTTGAGCTCGACAACGCCGCGTTGAGCGTTGTCCAGGCGCGCCTCCAGGTCCAGCTGCTGCAGGCGGTTTTCGGCCTGGGCCAAGCGCTGACCTTGCAAGGTCAGGGTACCTTGCGGAGCCTGCAGCGTCCCGGCGACATCCAGCCGCCCCTTGACCTGCCCTTGCAGCCTCGGCCACAACTGGCCCAGGCGCGGCAAGTCGAGGTCGATTCGCCCGGCCAGCCGTTGTTGCAGGCTGCCACTGCCGTTGATGCGGTTGTCACCCAGCTGGATAGCCAGTGCGCCCAGGGTCCAGTTTTGCCCTGCCCCCTGGGCTTCGGCCTTGAGTACGGCTGGCTGGCCACGCAGGCGGCCTTTAAGGTCGAGCTGGGCATCGAGGGTAAGCGCCTCGCCTTTAAGCTCGCCTTTGCTGCGCAGTGGCCCCGCCAGGGTGCCCGGTAGCTCGGCCAGCCAATAGGCCGGATCGAGCGCGGAAAGCTGCAAGTCGACATCCCAGGCCAGCGTGTTGGCAAAACGCACGGCGACACTGCCGGCGGCCTTGCCCTGGCCGGCAGTCAGCGCCAACTGTGGCAGTTTCACCTGGCTCAGGTCGCCTTCGAACGGGCTGGCCAGGCTGAACGCCCCCGCCGGGCCGTCCAGCTCACCCTTGAAGGTGCCCTGGTAATTGCCATCGCGATAATGCACCTGGGTATTGAAGCGCTTGAGGGTGACCTCAGGCGGAGTCTCCAAGGGGTACAGGCGCCACCACGGGAAATCCTGCCAGTCCAGCTTCGCATCGGCGCTCAGGCCTTGCTGCCAGTCAGCCGTCGCTTGCAACTTGACCCGTTGGTTGTCGTTGGCGGTCAGGTCCAAGGCATCGAGCCTGGCGCCTTTACTGTCCACCAACCCGGACAAGGCCAGGGCGATCGGCGATTGTTCGGCGGGCAGGCTGGCCGTGCCCGACAGGTGATAGCCCTTGAGCAAATCGCCCTGGGCGTCGAGCTTCAGCTGGTTCAGCTGCAAAGTGTCGGGCAACGTGCCAGCCGGCTTGAATGCCTCGGAGCGGATCTGCAAGGTAGCTGGCAGGTGTTCGGCCAATGCCTGCAATTGGCCGCTCAGCGTGGCATCGAGGTAACCACTGCTGCTGCCAGCCAGTTTCAGGTTTTTTTGCAATTCACCGCTGGCAGTCAGTGCCAGCTGCCAAGGCTTGCCCTCTACCGCAGGCAACTGCAGTTGCGCCTGCAGTTGCAGCGGCCAGTCACCTTCGGGCTGCAGGTCGCCTTGCAGGTTCAAATTCAGGTCGTCGCGCTGCAGCCGCAGGCTGTCGATGCGCATCCCGCTGTTGGTCCAGTGCGCCGCGAGCTGCAAGTCGCCAAGCAGTTCGCTGCCATCCAGGCGCAGCTGACCAACCTTGACCTCGCCCAGCTCGATAGCCAGTGGCAAGCGCAGGGTCGGCAATTGCAGCGGTGCGTTGTCGGTGGGTTCGGGGCTTGGCGCAAAGGCCATGTCGATGCGTTCGGCCTGCAACCGGTCGATGCACAACGTGGCGCGTAGCAAGCAAGCAGGCGACCAAGCCAGCATCGGCGCCTGTACCTCTACCTTGCTGCCGGCGTCGGCCCAGATCAGCTGGCTAGCTTGCCAACTGCCCGCAAGGCGCCCTTGGAAATCGGCCACTTCGAGCCCGGGCACCTTGCCCAGTGCCCAGCGGCTGCCAGCCTCGGTCCCCAGCAGCAGGCCCAGTGCCAGGCCCAAGCTCGCGACTACCCCAAGCAGGCCCAGCAGAATGTATTTGATCACGCGTTTCACAGCTCGGGCCCCATGGAAAAGTGCAGGCGAATGCCCCCTTCGTCATCCAGCGCTTTGGCCAGGTCCAGGCGCAACGGCCCCACCGGCGACACCCAGCGCACACCAAAACCAACACCGGTCTTGAGGCTGGGCAGCTCCAGGTTGTTGAACGAGTTGCCTTGGTCGACGAACGTCGCAACCCGCCACTTTTCGGTCAGCGAATATTGGTACTCGACGCTGCCAGCCACCAGGTAGCGCCCGCCAATGCGGTCGCCGTCGCTGTTCTTCGGCGACAGGGTCTGGTAGTCGTAGCCGCGCACGCTCTGGTCGCCACCGGCGAAGAAGCGCAGCGAAGGCGGAATGCTGTTCTTGAAGCCATTGGTCGCGCTGCCGCCAAACTGCACGCGACCGAGAAAGCGATGGTTTTGGCCCAGCGTGGTCAGGCCTTTGAGCAATACGTTGCCGTGCAGAAGGTTGGTATCGGAAACCAGCCCCTCCTTGGCGCCCTGCACATCGAATTGCAGGCGATAGCCGTTGTGTGGGTCGATGCGGTTGTCGCTGCGCAGGAAGGAATAGCTCACGCCAGGCATCAGCAAGTTGCTCAACCCGGAGTCGTCGCCCAGGCGATACTCCTCGCGCTGGTACTTGAGCGATATCACCCGCTGCCAGCCACTGGGCAGCTTGCTGTGCCACTCGGGGCCGACCGTCAACAGCTTGCTGAGCGTGTCGGTACCGGCAAGCTCTTCATTCTGGTAGCCACCGGCAAAGCGCAGCTTGTCGGTCAGCGGCGGGTCGAGGGGAATGTCGTACCACAGGCCGACGTTCTGCCGTGGTGCGGACAGCTCGGTTTCCCAACCGTAGCTGTGGCCCTGCGGGTTGACCCAGTGGCGGGTCCAGTTGGCCTTGCCGCGCGGCCCGACGTCAGTCGAGAAACCCAGGCCCAGGCCCAGGGTGCGTGGTTTACGGGTTTCCAGACGGACATCCACCGGGACTTCTTCACCTACGGCGGCAGTAGGCGCCGCGTCTACGCGCACACCTTCGAAATAGCCGCTCGATTGCAGGTCATTGTTCAGCTCGGCGACCAGTTCCGAGTCGTAGGGGGTGCCCGGTTTGAATGACACCATACGCTGCAAGAGATCGTCATCCAACGGCGTGTCGCCCCCGAAGGTGACAGCGCCCAGGCGATAGCGCGGGCCACTCTGGTAGACCAGTTCGATATCGGCCACGCCGGCCTGCGGGTCCACAGCCAGGCGCTGGCTGCTGAAGCGTCCACTGAAGAAACCGTAGCGCGACGCCTGGTTCTGGATCAGCCGTTTGGCATCCTCATAAAGGCCGTGATTGAGTTGCTCACCCGCGCGCAGCGCCTTGCTGTCAGGCACGCGGAAGGCCTTCATTTCGCTGGCCGGGCCCTCGATGCGCACAGTCACGTTGCGCAGGCGAATGGGCTCGCCAGGGTTGATGCTGATGATCAGTTGCGGGGAATGGTCAGCGTCGCTGGCGGGTTTTACCTCGGTATCGATCTGTGCCTGATAGTAACCAAGTGCCTGCGCCGCTTTGCGCGCCTGCTCCTCGGCCCCGCGACTGAAGCGTAAAAGTGCTTCTTCATCGCGGTCACCCAAGGTGCCGATATAGCCTTCGACATTGGCCTTGAGCGCCTTGTTGGCCGGTTTTACCTTCACCAGCAACTCGCTCTGGCCCCACGCTGCGAAACTGGCGGCCCAGAAAACCAGGCCCCAGGTGAATCTTCCTGAATACGTCATGCGGCGAATGCTACCAGAGCCAGGCGCTCAAGGGAGCCGCCTGGCGGCCTGTTCAGGCAAAAGCGGAATTTGAAGAGATTGGATTAGGATGAAAGAACACCCTTTCTCGGATTGGTCCTACAGCTACCTCGCCTATCTCTTCATAACCCTGGCGCTGATAAAAAGCCAGGTAGTGCTCGTTACCGGTATCCAGCACGACCCCTTGGGTGCCTGGGTCCTCCGCGCACCAGTCGTGCACAGCTTGTAACAATTGCTCGCCGTAGTGCTTGCCCTGGAATTGCGGGTGCACCCCCAGCAATGGCAGCACATGCACCCGGTCAGTGGGCAGGCAGGTGGCCAGCGCGGCCTGGTAGTCCATGTAGCGCCGCGTGCAGCGCAGGCCTGTACCCAGCATCATGCGTAGGCGCCAGGCCCAGCTGTCGGCCACGCCCAGGCGGCGCAGTGGCGGCACGATCAGGGCCAGGGCAATCAGGCGATCCTCTACCAGCAAGCCGATGGCGGGTAGTTGCAGATAGAAGTGCTGGCGCACCCATTCGCGCACCATCACCCGCAAGCGCCGCTCATAACCGGGGCGCTGGGCCTCGAAGATGTAGGCGAAGGTAGGCTCATGGCGGTAAGCGTTGTACAGCAATGAACGCGCTTCGCGGCTGTAACCATCATCGAGCAAGCAGACACGGGCCGGAGCGGCTGTGGTTTCGGGCATTGCGGGCAGACCTCCTGGAATGGGCGTACAGTGCCTTGGAGGTGCCCCTGCGCGCTTCGTTCACCCCCTGGAGCACGTTAGCAGCAGGATGACCATGCCGCCATGCTGGTGATGATGGACGATGTCGGCTAGCATCGCGGCTTTTACCGGGATTGTCTTTCCATGAAGATCGTCTGTTTCAACATCAACGGCCTGCGGGCCCGCCCGCACCAGCTGGCGGCGCTGATCGAAAAGCACCAGCCGGACGTGATCGGCCTGCAGGAAACCAAGGTCAGCGACGATCAGTTCCCGCTGGCCGACGTGCAGGCACTGGGCTACCACGTGCACTACCATGGCCAGAAAGGCCACTACGGCGTGGCGCTGCTGTCGCGCCAGGCGCCGCTGAGCCTGCACAAAGGCTTTGCCACCGATGAAGACGACGCCCAGCGCCGCTTTATCTGGGGCACCTTCCCTGATGCCGACGGCAACCCGATCACCATCATGAACGGCTATTTCCCCCAGGGTGAAAGCCGCGACCACCCCACCAAGTTCCCGGCCAAGCAGCGCTTCTACAGCGACCTGCAGGCCCTGCTCGAAGGCCAGTTCCGCAACGACCAGCCACTGCTGGTGATGGGCGACATGAACATCTCGCCGCAGGACTGCGATATCGGCATCGGTGCGGACAACGCCAAGCGCTGGCTGAAGACCGGCAAGTGCAGCTTCCTGCCGGAAGAGCGCGAGTGGATGGAACGCTTGAAAGGCTGGGGCCTTGTCGATAGTTTCCGTCACCTGTACCCGGAGGTGACGGACCGCTTCAGCTGGTTCGACTACCGCAGCCGCGGCTTCGAGGACGACCCCAAGCGCGGGCTGCGCATCGACCTGATCATGGCCTCGCAGCATCTGGTGCCACGCATCAAGGCAGCAGGTGTGGACTATGAACTGCGCGCAATGGAAAAGCCGTCGGACCATGCGCCGATCTGGCTGGAATTGAGCTGAGTCGGAGGGTGGGCGCCAAGGTGCATGCCTTGGCCTCACTCACAACCCCAACCGCAACGCCTCCCCCACCCCCGCTCCGCGCACATCGTCCGCCGCGCTGACCAAAGCAAAGTTGTACGCCCCATGCGACCAATACCGTGCCTCCAGCTGACCGTCGACCCGCTGACCGTCCGGCATGCGCCGATATTGCTCGCCGGGTGAGCGCAGGAACAGGCTGATGCGCTGGCCCTTGCCATCTTCAAACACCAGCAACGCTGCCGGCCCTTGCTCGTTGCTGAGCAAGCGCGCACCCACCGGTTTGAAGCCGTAGCCCGCCAGGTCCGGCAGCTGGCCCACGCGGCTGAAATGGCGCCCAAGCCAGTCGCGCAACTGCCCTGGGTCACTGGCCTGGATATCCAAGGCTTCACTGCCAGCAAACAAGCGATGCGCCTGCACAGCGTCGGCCATGGGCAAGTCAACGCGCGCCAAGCTTGCATCGCGCACTTGCCAACCGCCTAAACCACCCACACCCAGCGCCAACATCACCACCGCCGCAGCGGCCCAACGCCGTTGCCGGCGCTGGCGCAATTGCCGACGCAACGGGCCCAATTCCAGCTGCGCGGCACCAGGCAGGTCATCAAACCCGGCCAACGCCGCGCGTAGCCGGCGGGCATCGGCACGCCAGCCTTCCACCCGTGCCGCCGCCTGCGGGTTGGCCTCCAGCCAGGCCTGCACCTGGGCCCGGCGCACAGGCTCCAGGCGCTCATCGACATAAGCATGCAGTTCGTCTTCGCTGGGGATCAGACGGGTCATTTCAGTCTCCGCAAGGCCGGTGGCTGGGGGTTGCCCTCGGTCAATTCGCGCAAGGCATTGCGCGCGCGCGACAGGCGCGACATCACAGTGCCGATTGGGATGCCCAAAGCCTGGGCGGCCTCCTTGTAACTCAGGCCTTCGATGCTGACCAGCAGCAACAAGGCACGCTGCTCCGCCGTCAGCCGGGCAAACGCCTGCAGGTCGGCCTGGGCCAGGACGATGGCTTCGAGGTTGTCACCGACAGGCTCCTCGTCGTGCCCGCTGCCGCCAAACCAGGACAACCAACGCGCATGCAGACGCTCGCGGCGTTTACCGTCGAGAAACTGTCGATAAAGAATGGTGAACAACCAAGCGCGCAGGGCATCGGCGTCACGTTGCTGGTCGCGCCGGCTCAGGGCCCGCTCGACCGTTGCCTGCACCAGGTCGTCGGCGCTGCCCGGCTCGCGGGTCAGCCACACGGCAAAGCGTCGCAGACGGGCAAGCAGTTCGCGCCACTGGTGGTCGTCCAGGTCATGCATCGCTAGGTACCGGCCTTTGGGATTGTCAGTGTAAAGGGCAGACGCCTGTGAACAAATTCTATTCCCGGCGATGGAATAAGTTTTTCCCTGCTCCGTCGTACTGGCACCTTCCCTGAACCGGACGATGACCATGAACTCACCCTTGCACGGCCCGGCCAAAGCGCTGCGCCTGGCAGCCATTGGCGCCGTGATGCTGGCCGCAGGTGCCGGCTTTGCCTATGCCGCCGGCTGGCTCGGCGAACCCCGGCTGACGCCACAGCGCATCATCGACACCTTCGAGGCCCAGGCCGGTCACTACCCGGGCTACCGCAAGAACCACGCCAAGGGCCTGTGCGTGAGCGGCTACTTCCAGCCCAGCGGGCAGGCCGCCAACCTGTCCATTGCACGCGCCTTCAGCCAGCAACGGGTGCCGGTTATCGGCCGTTTCGCCATCGGCGGTGCCAACCCGTTCGCCCCGGATACAGGCATCCCGGTGCGCAGCCTGGCAGTTCAACTCAGCACCGACGACGGCCAGGTCTGGCGTACCGGCATGAACAACCCGCCAGTGCTGGCGGTCAGTACCCCGCAAGGGTTCTATGAGCAAGTGCTCGCGGGCGCGCCCGACCCGGCCACCGGCAAACCTAACCCGGCCAAGATGCAAGCGTTCTTCGCCGCCCACCCCGAAAGCGCGGCATTTCGCCAGTGGGCGGCGAGCTACAAGCCAAGTGACAGCTTCGCCAGCACGCAGTATCACAGCATCAATGCCTTCCGCCTGATCGACTCAGCTGGCACGGCCCACCCGGTGCGTTGGCAGCTCGAGCCACAAACCGCGTTTGCCGCACTACCTGGCCAGGTTGATGACAAACAGTTCCTGCAACACGACCTGCAGCAACGCCTGGCCCAGGCCCCGTTGCGCTGGACGTTGCGTTTGGTGCTGGCCGAACCGGGCGATGCCGTGGATGACCCTGCCCGCCTCTGGCCCGCCGAGCGTCGTAGCGTGGACGCCGGCACCTTGGTGCTGGAGCACGTCGACGCTCCAGAGCAAGGGGCCTGCCGCGACCTGAACTTCGACCCGCTGATTCTGCCACGGGGTATCGAAGCGTCCGGCGACCCGATCCTCGCCGCCCGGTCCGCCGCCTATTCGGAATCCTTCAACCGCCGCAGCCGTGAATCGCTCAGCACTGGAGCCCGTCCATGAAACCCGAAGCCTTCCACCCCTTCGCCCGTCTGTTGCACTGGCTGATGGCCGTGCTGATCCTGGCCATGCTGTTCATCGGCGTGAGCATGGTCGCCGACCTGTCGCCACGCCACCCGCTGCTGATCAGCCTGCACAAGGCCACCGGCCTGGCCCTGCTGGTGCTGGTGCTGTTGCGCATCGCCGTGCGCCTGAGCGTGCCGCACCCACCGCTGCCACACGACCTGCCAGTGCTGCAGCGCTGGGCCGCCGGGGCCTCGCACCTGCTGCTCTATGGGCTGATGCTGGCCATGCCGCTGCTGGGATGGGCCATGCTATCGGCGGGCGACTACCCGCGCCCGCTCGGTTTACCCGCCATCGCCCCGCACAACCTGCAGCTGTATGCCGTGCTGCGTCAGGCCCATGGCTGGGCCGGCTACCTGCTGTTTGCCACGGTGCTGGTGCACGTGGGTGCAGCCTTGATGCATGCATGGGTGCGCCGCGACGGTGTGTTGCGTAGCATGTGGCCTGGCCCCTTGCGCCGCAGCGAATGACCTGCTGCATGCCGGGGGGTTCGACAATCAATAATCATTCTTAATAAGATCGGCTTTCTATTTGCCGTACTGCCCTGGACTGCCCTATGAACGTCGCAAAGGATCCTGCAACCCTGCTACCTGCCAGCACCCTGGACTTGCGCCCGCTGCTGCTGGCCAACATGGCCTGTACCATGTCGATGATGGCCTTCGTCGCCTTGATCGGCCCGATTGCCCGCCAACTCGGCATGGCCACCTGGCAAGCTGGCGCCGCCGTAACCGTGGCTGGCGTGGTTTGGGTGCTGCTGGCCCGGCCTTGGGGGCGATTATCGGATCGCCTCGGCCGCCGGCGCATCCTGCTGCTGGGCAGCGCCGGCTTCACCCTGGCTTACTGGCTGCTATGCCTGTTCGTTGAAGGCGCGCTGCGCTGGTTGCCGGGCGCGACCCTGGCGTTCATCGGCCTGATCGTCGCCCGCGGCTGCATCGGCGCCTTCTACGCCGCCATCCCAGTGGGCTGCAATGCGCTGATAGCCGACCATGTCGAGCCGCAACGCCGGGCCCGGGCCATGGCCTCGCTGGGCGCGGCCAACGCCGTCGGCCTGGTGGTCGGGCCAGCGCTGGCGGCGCTACTGGCACGGCACAGCCTGAGCCTGCCGTTCCACATCATGTCGCTGCTACCGGCCACGGCCTTCCTCGTGCTGCTCTTTACCCTAAAACCACAGGCGCTGCCGCACGCCCACGCCCCCAGCCCGGTGCGGCTGAACGACCCGCGCCTGCGCAGGCCGTTGCTGGTGGCATTCAGCGCCATGCTCAGCGTGACCGTGTCGCAGATCATCGTCGGTTTCTTTGCCCTCGACCGCTTGCATCTGGGCCCCGCCGAAGCGGCCCAGGCTGCCGGCATCGCGCTGACCACGGTGGGCGTAGCGCTGATGCTGGCGCAGGTATTGCTGCGCCAGCTGGAGTGGCCACCGCTGAAGATGATCCGGGTAGGTGCCACGGTATCGGCACTGGGCTTTGCCTGCGGGTCGCTGGCCACCACGGCCCCTTGGCTATGGGCTTGCTACTTTGTTGCGGCAGCCGGCATGGGCTTTGTGTTCCCAGCGTTTTCGGCACTGGCAGCCAATGCCATGCACGCCTCCGAGCAGGGCGCCACAGCCGGCTCCGTGGGAGCTGCCCAGGGCATGGGTGCGGTGATCGGGCCGCTGGCCGGCACCTTGGTATATGCCCTTGATCCGCGCCTGCCATTCTTGGCCGTAGCCGTGCTGTTGCTGCTCGTCGGACTGTGGCCGATGCCACGTGAACAGCGGGTTTGACAAGCACAGCGCGCAAGCGCGCAGAGTGTGTTTTAATGCGCATCGCTCATTATTATTGACACCTCTGATTACAAGGCGGCTATGGACACGGGGACGCGACTCAAACTGGTGCGTGAACGCAACAACCTCTCCCAACGGGAACTGGCCCGCCGCAGCGGGTTGACCAATTCGACGATCTCGCAGATCGAGCAGAATCGCGTCAGCCCTTCGGTCAGCTCCCTGAAAAAGCTGCTCGAAGGCATACCCATGAGCCTGGCGGAGTTTTTCAGCTTCGACGAGCCGGTGCGTGAAGAGCGCTACGTGTTCCGGGGTGGCGAACAACCGGATCTGGGCCGCAACGGCCTGCGCATGCTGCTGGTCGGCGCCAGCGTCGAAGGCCGGCAGATGCGCATGCTGCGCGAGCTGTATGCACCCGGCGCCGATTCGGGCGAGCCGATCGTGCATGCCGAGGGCGAAGAATGTGGCCTGGTCACCCGCGGCACCGTAGAGCTGTGGGTCGATGGGCAGGTCAGCGTGCTCAACTCGGGCGACGGCTACTACATCCCCACTACCCTGCCGCACAGTTTCAAGAACATCGGCCCGGACGAGGCCGAGATCATCAGCGCCAACACGCCGGCCAATTTCTGATCTTGGCGCGCAGCGGTGCACTGAACACTCGGGATATTTACCAGCGCCTGCGCAACGCGGCCCTTGGTGTGCAGCACCTGGAGGTGAGTGCACGCCACGATGGCGGTCTGGTCGATGTCGACATCCAGGGCTGGCGATTGACGCTGGCCCTGGATGCCGAAGGCTTGGCACATTGCATTCATTGCCAGGCCCCCGGCGGTGAACAGGCCGGGCTTGAGGACTGGCAGCGCTACGGCACCAACCCCACCGACCTGCTTAGCCTGTGGGAGCGCACTCAGCTGGAGAAGCTGCTGGCGCCCTGACGCAGCGCTTCTTCGACAAAGTCCAGGCGGTCCTGGCCAAAGAACATCGCATCGCCCACAAAGCAGGTGGGCGCACCAAACACCCCGCGCGCCACAGCCGCCTCGGTTGCCTGCTTCAGCGCAGCTTTTACCTCACCGTCAGCCGTCAACCCGTGAAATACCTGCGGGTCGAAGCCTGCCTGGGTCAGCGTCTCATCCAGAACTGCGTTATCGCCCAGGTTGCGGCGTTGTGCCCATAGCCCATTGAACAGCGCCGACAACAGGGCCTCGAACCGCTCCGGTGAACGCAACTGGGTACCCAGCACGCCGCGCATCAAGGCCAGGGTATTGATCGGGAACCCTGATGGCATCCCGAACGGTACCTCGTAGCGTGCGGCAAAGCGTGCCAGGTCGGTAAACATGTAGCGCCCCTTGGCCGGGATCGTCGCCGGCGAGGCGTTGCCGGTGGCCTGGAACACCCCTCCAAGCAGAATTGGCTGGTAGCGCAGTGTGGCACCTTGGCGGGCACACAGGCTCGGCAGTTGGGTCCAGGCCAGATAGCTGGCCGGGCTGCCCAGGTCAAAATAGAAATCGACAGTCTTGTTCATGCTTAGGGTCCTTGCGGGGTGATAGGGGCTTACCAGCGTTCCATCCAGGGGCGCAGGTCCAGCTCGAACGTCCACGCATCGCGGGGCTGGGCGTGCAGGAACCAGTAGCTGTCGGCAATGTGTGCCGGATCAAGGATGCCATCCTGGTCCTTGAGGGCATAGCGCTCGGGAAAGCTGTCGCGGATGAAGGCCGTGTCGATGGCACCGTCCACCACCACATGGGCGACATGGATGTTGCGTGGCCCCAACTCGCGCGCCATGCTCTGCGCCAGGGCACGCAGGCCATGCTTGGCCCCGGCGAAGGCAGCAAAACCAGCCGCGCCGCGGGTACCGGCAGTGGCACCGGTGAACAGAATCGTGCCGCGCTCACGCTGGACCATGCGCCTGGCCACCGCCTGGGCCGTCAGAAAGCCGGCAAAGCAGGCCATTTCCCAGATCTTGAAGTACTTGCGTGGGGTTTCTTCCAAAATGCTGCACGGCACATTGGCGCCGATATTGAAGACAAAAGCTTCGATTGGGCCAATATCGCGCTCGATGGTCTCGATCAGTGCAGCTACCTCATCTTCTTTTCGCGCATCAGAGCCAAACCCGTGGGCCTGGCCGCCAGTGGCGCGTATCTCCTCCAGCAGCGGCTGCAATTTCTCAGCCTGGCGCCGGGTTACGCAGGCGATGTAGCCCTCACGGGCAAAGCGCTTGGCAATCTCGCCCCCGGTGGCGTCCCCTGCCCCGATCACCAGCACCACTTTTTGTTGTTCTGTCATGCCCGCCTCCATTGGTGAATGATCGTTTAGTAAACGAACGCTATGTTATGATTGCGGTCTTCGTCAAGCCCGCTTGCAGAGGCATGTGAATGCGCTACTCCAACGAACACAAACAGCAAACCCGCGACCGGTTGCTGGCCAGCAGCGGCGCGCTGGCCAAACGCGGAGGGTTCGCCAGTACCGGCGTGGCAGGGCTGATGAAGGCGATTGGCCTGACCGGCGGTGCCTTCTACAACCACTTCCCGTCAAAGGACGACCTGTTCACCGAGGTAGTACGCCAGGAGCTGTGCAACAGCCCGCTGACACGCCTGACCAGCCAAGGTGCCAACCGCGAGCGCCTGGGCCGCTGCCTGCAGCAGTACCTGAGCCTGGCCCATCTGCACAATGCCGAGGGTGGCTGCCCACTGCCGCCACTGGGAGTGGAAATTGCCCGCGCCGAAGCACCAGTGCGTGAAGTGGCTGAGCACTGGCTGCTGGAACTGCACCGTGCCTGGAGCACAACCCTGGAGGATGAACAATTGGCCTGGGTGCTGATCAGCCAGTGCGTCGGCGCACTGCTGGTCGGGCGCATGTTGGCCAGTGAAAGCGTACAAGCGCAGGTACTGGACGCCAGCCGCCAATTTGTCGAACAGGCCTTGCATGAGGCGGATTAGTGCCCTGCTGGGGTTGCTGCTGGCCCTGCCAGCGTTCGCCGAACAGGCCTGCCCGCCAGGCCAGTACCAGGTGTGCCTGATGGGCTGCTTCTGCGCCCCGATCGACCCTGGCCAGGCCGGGCAGATCCTCAAGGATGTTGAGGTGATGGCCTCGTCCAGCCTGACCTACGCCTTGCGCCAGGCTCGCGACGAGGCCACGGCCAGCGGAGTGCAGCCGATTCCGTTGCATATTCGGGCGCAACTTGAACCTTGGTACGACTTTGCCGTGCTCGATGCGGCGCGCTTTCGGGTGGGGGATGAGCAACAGATGAGCGCAGCCAATGCGCTATTGCAGAACCCCGATGTGAACGCCGTGACATTGATCGACACGATCATCTTCCGCCGTGCCAACGATGCCGAGGACAACGTGGCCTTGTGGGCGCACGAACTCAAGCATGTGCAGCAGTACCAGGAACTGGGCGTGGAGGAGTTTGCCCGACGCTATACGCGCAACTATGACGACCTGGAAGGCCCCGCTTACAAGATCGAGGCCGAGGTGAGCAAGGCGCTGCGCGAGCGTACTTCCGGGCAGGCCAGATAGCCGCAGTTGCCGCTGCGCGGGTGCGGCATCTGCTGCTACGTGACAGTCAGGGCGCCGCCGAAGCCTCTTGCGCCACCTGCTCACGGCTGGCGTAACGCTGCGCCAGCACAGCACACACCATCAGCTGAATCTGGTGGAACAGCATCAGCGGCAAGATCATCGCGCCAATACCACTGCCCACGAACAACACCTGGGCCATGGGTACGCCGGTAGCCAGGCTTTTCTTGGAACCGGCGAACAGGATGGTGATGCGGTCCTCGAGGTCGAAGCCCAATGCCTTGCCAAGCAGGCGAGTACCAAACAGCACCACCGCCAGCAAAATACCGCACACCACGAACAAGCCGGCCAGGTGCTGCGGCGATACGGTGTGCCACAGGCCGGTCACCACAGCCTCGCTGAAGGCCGTGTACACCACCAGCAAGATCGACCCCTGGTCCACCACCTTGAGCCAACGCGCATTGCGCTTGACCCAGGCGCCAATCCAGCGCCGCGCAATCTGGCCAGCAACGAACGGCACCAGCAGTTGCAGGGTGATCTTCAACACCGCATCCAGCCCAGAGCCCGTATCACCACTGGCGCCCAGCAACATCATCACCAGCAACGGCGTCAGGAAGATACCCAGCAGGCTGGAAGCCGCCGCACTGCAGATCGCCGCCGGCACATTGCCACGGGCCAACGAGGTGAAGGCGATGGCCGACTGCACGGTAGCCGGCAAGGCGCACAGGTAGAGCACGCCCAGGTAAAGCTCGTTACCCACCAGTGGCACGAACAGCGGCTTGAATGCCAGGCCCAGCAGCGGGAACAGCACGAACGTACAGGCAAACACCAGCAGGTGCAGGCGCCAGTGCCCGGCACCGGCAATGATCGCTTCACGCGACAGCTTGGCGCCATGCAGGAAGAACAGCAGGCCGATGGCCAGGTTGGTCAGCCAGCCGAAATACACCGCGCCATCGCCCGAGCAAGGCAGCACGGTGGCGATAAGCACCACCCCGAGCAAGGCCAGGGTGAAATTGTCGAATAACATGCGTAGATACTTCATCACTGTGTCCATCTTGTCATTGTGCAAGGGCAGACGATAAGGTCTGCGGCTTTTCGCTGCTAACGCCGGAACCCCCAGCGGTATCGCTCAACGGACACGTGCCATAAAAGGACCCGCCATGCCCCGCCCTCGCCTGGCTGCACTTGCAGCCGCCATTACCCTCACTTTGGGTCACGCCTGCGCACAGGCCGACGACCAGTTGCAGGCCAAGGTCGACCAGATCATCCGCCCGCTGATGCAGGAACAAGGCATCAGCGGCATGGCTGTGGCCATCTATGCCCGCGACCATGCGCACTACTTCAGCTACGGCGTGGCCAGCAAGGCCGACAACGTGCCGGTAAGCCGCGACACGCTGTTCGAGATCGGCTCGCTGAGCAAGACCTACACCGCCACCCTCGCCGCACTGGCCAGTGCCGAAGGCAAGTTGGACCTCGATGCCCCGGCAAAGCGCTATCATCCAGCACTGGCCGGCGTACCCATTGGCGACGCGACCGTGCTGGAACTGGGCGCCTACAGCGCCGACTGCCTGCCGCTGCAGTTCCCGGATACGGTGCAAACACCACAGCAGGTGGTCGATTTCTTCCGCCACTGGCAACCTCGCGCCAAACCCGGCACCCAACGCTGCTATTCCAACCCCAGCCTGGGCTTGTTCGGTGACCTGGCCGCCCGCGCACAGCACCAACCGTTCGCCATGCTGATGCGCGAAGGCCTGTTGGCGAAAATGGGCCTGGAGAACACCTACTTGCAGGTTCCAGCCAGTGCCCACGGCCTTTATGCCCAAGGCTACGACGCCACCGACAAGCCAGTGCGCGTCGGCCCCGGCCCTTATGCCGACGAGGCCTACGGTATCAAGACCAGCGCCAGCGACTTGCTACGCTATGTGCGCCTGCAGATGCAGCCACAGGGCCTGCCAGCGGCGCTGGTGAAAGCCACGGCCATTACCCAGCAGGGCTACTTCCAGGTCGGCGCCATGACCCAAGGCCTGGGCTGGGAACGCTACCCCTACCCGGTTACGTTGAGCACCCTGGTCGATGGCAACAGCCCACGGCTGATCCGTGAACCGCAGGCAACCACACGCTTGCAACCGGCCCTGCCCGCGCTGTCGGCAGCCTGGTACAACAAGACAGGTTCAACCAATGGCTTCGGCGCCTATGCCGCGTTTGTCCCCTCCGAACAGCTGGCAGTAGTGCTGCTGGCCAACCGGAATTATCCGAACGAAGCGCGGGTTCGCGCGGCCTTCGAAATACTGTCCGGGCTGTAGCCGAAGCCGCGATTGTCGAACAAAACGACAGAAATGTAGTGCTCGAAAATATTCACTACAAAATAGTTGACGCCGTTCATCGCGCTTGTGCATGATGAAGCCGTCTCCCCGATCGGGAGCGGTGGCAAGGGTGTTCCAGACGGCCTGCGCGGTAACGCAGGCCGTCCGTGGAGAGGGAAACTGTCCAAAAGGCAGCGTGAGAAAGCCCCTGTTGCGATGCTGCTGTAGCAGCCTTGGTAGTGCGCTACACCGTGGTAGCGCCAACTGTGAAAATCACCTACGAATGGGTAATGGGGGCTTTATGATGAACTTGAACAACAATCCGACTATCGACCAATTGGCTCAGCTGTTCGCCATCCGCAAGGACAGCCTCGACGACCACCTGCTGTGGGTTAGCCAAACCGGTGAAGTGCGCCTCGACCGCCTGCCACCGAACACCGTCGAAGATGAATTTGAAGAGCACCTGCCCAGCATGCGTGCCCGCTTCAAGGTCTACCGCCGTGGCCAAGGCTACGTCGGCAAGAAGGCCGCCGCCGACACCGAGTTCGTTGGCCGCGTGCTGCAGACCCTGCAACAAGAATGGCCCGCTGCCCGTGAGCAGCAGGCAGTCAAGGTGATCGAACCGCTTAACTGAGGGTTCGCACCCTTACCAGAGCCCGGCCAGCATAGGCCGGGCTTTTTCATGCCTGGCGCCGCTGCAGGCGGGTTTCCGGCAAGGGCAAGGCGCCCGTTGCCATCGCTCGGGCGCGGTCGACACCCCATACCAGCGCGCGGGTCATGGTCTCGCCTGGCCGGGCGGGGTAATACTCTTCCAGCAACGCCCGCCCATCCCCGGCGTACAAACCCAGAAACAGCTGCGTCGCCCCAAGGCGCGACAAGCGCACCTGTACGTCCAGTGTGGTGCCGTCGCTGAGTGCTTCGTCGTGGCAGCGGCTGTGCAGCTGGGCGTCGGCCCACTGCCAATAGGTCTGTTCCCTGACTCGCATGAGCATTCAATCCTCCGTTACTGGAATGCCGCATCAGAAAACCACAGCCTTGGCCATCCGGCGAGCGTTACCCGGCAATACCATGAGGCGTATCAACGAATGGCAAAAAAAACCCCGCCATTGGGCGGGGCTTTGCTGGAGCGGGCTTACTTCTTCAGTGGTACCCGCGGCATGAAGCGGCCTTTTTTGCTGCGCTGCAGATGTGCAGGCTGGAGCTGTTCGGAATCATCCAGCGTCATGTGGGCGAACCCCAGGCGGAATGCCGCCTGGCCGCAACGCACCTGGCTGTTGATCGGGAACGCATCGTTCAGGTCTTCGAAAAAGGATTCGCTCATGCCCTGTCTCCCTCCAGTGGCGGTCGCGCCGGCAACCAGAAAAGTTGCCCAGGAAACGCGGCCTGTGAAAGTGAGACTAGCTGGTCATTTGCAGACCGCTCGGACAAGCACCTTGCCGCCGACCAGTGGCAGACGGCTCTACTTCAGGCGCACTGCCGTACCGGTTGCAAATACCACGACCATGCCGCCCTGTACCGACGGCATGCTGATCTCGAAATCCACCCCCACTATCGCATCGGCTTGCAACTGGCGTGCCCGTGCCATGAGTTCTTCGGTGGCCTGCTCGCGGGCCTCGCGCAGCGCGCTCTCCAGGGTTTGCGAACGGCCGCCGAAGAAATCGCGAAAGCGTGTAAAGAAATCGCGCACGAAGTTGATGCCTTGCACCGATTCGGAGCTGACCACGCCCAGGTACTCGGCAATCGGGCGGCCTTCGAGTTGGCTGGTGGTGGAAATGATCATGAATGCGCTCCGCAGGTCTGGCCAAAAGAGACCGATTCTAACAGAGCGCAGCTCAATGAATTTAAGCCCTTTATGCCATGGCAGCCCGCAAACGCTGGCCGATCCGCGCACCAAACACGTTTACCAGCAAACCAGCCATCACCAGCAATGCGCCCCAGCCCTGGGTAGTGGTCAGGCGTTCGCCCAGCAGCAACGCCGACGAGCTCAAGCCGATCACCGGTACCAGTAACGAGAACGGTGCCACCTTGCCTGCCGGGTGACGCGACAGCAGTGTGCTCCACAGGCTGTAGCCAAGCATGGTGGCGACAAACGCCAGGTACGCCAGGGCCAGTACCGAACTCCAACTGATGTTGGCCAGGGCATGGCCGATGCGTTCAGGGCCTTCCAGCCACCAGGACAGCGCCAGGAATGGCAGCGGCGGGATCAACCCACCCCAGATCACCAATGCCACCAGGTCAACCGAGCCAAAACGCCGGGTAATGATATTGCCCAGCCCCCACATGGCACCGCCACACAGGGTCAGCACCAGCGCCAGCATTGGCACGTGGCCGCCGTCCTCGCTGCCGATCAACGCCAGGCCGCTGGCCGCTACCAACAGCCCAAGCACGCTGGCCAGGCGCAGCCGCTCACCGAGGAACAGCGCAGCGAAACCAAGGGTAAAGAAGGCTTGCGACTGCAGGATCAACGAAGCCAACCCTGGCGGCATGCCGCTGTACATGGCCTGGAACAGGAACGCGAACTGGCCCAGCGAAATGGTCGCGCCGTAGGCGATCAACCAGCGCCACGGCAGTTTCGGCCGCCTGACCAGCAATACCGCCGGGAACGCCACCAACAAGAAGCGCAATGCCCCCAGCAACATCGGCGGCAAGCCATCGAGGCCAACTTTGATGACCACGAAGTTGACTCCCCAGGCGACAATCACCACCAGGGCGATGAGCAGGTCCTTGAGCGGCATTGCGACTTCCTTCTGCAATCTTTCTAGACATATTTCGTTACAGCATAAGGCTATTCCTTGAGTTGGGACCAGCACAGTTGTGGCCAAGGGTTGCGCAACAGTGACTGTTCCTACTCACCAGTATCGGCACGTTCATGCTTGATAATCGGGCGAGACCTTGCTCAGCATCCGTAGCCAGGCCGCCAGCGCCTGCCGCTGGCTTTTTTGTTGCAGTCATCATGGTTGTGCCTGTGCTGAGCGCTATTTACTGGCCCAGGCATTGAAGCGCTGCTCCAGTTCTTCGCCATGATCGACCCAGAATTCCACATTCATCGCCAGCGCCCCCTGCAGGTTTTGCGGCGACGTAGGCACCCAGCTGGCCAAGGCCGGGTCAAGCTTGGCGGCTGCCTGGGTGTTGGTCGGCCCATAGGGGATCTGTTGCACATACCGCACCTGCGTATCTGGCTGGTTGGCGTAGGCGATCAGCCGTTTCGCCTGGTCGACATGCCGCGAGCCTTTGATGATTGCCCAATAGTCCATGCCGTACAGGCTGCCAGGCCAGACCACGGCCAGCGGGCTGCCCTGCTGCGCGGCCACAGCGATACGCCCGCTGTAGGTCGACGTCATCACCACATCCCCCGCCGCCAGCCATTGCGCTGGCTGGGCGCCGGCGTCCCACCACTGGATGTAGGGTTTGAGTTCACTGAGCTTGGCGAACGCCCGCTCGACACCCGCCGGCGTGGACAGAACCTGGTAAACGTCCTCGACCTTGACCCCGTCAGCCAACAGAGCGAACTCCAGGTTGTACACCGCGCGCTTGCGCAGGCCCCGCTTGCCCGGGTACTTGTTCACGTCCCAGAAATCGGCCCACGAGGCCGGCGCCTGGGCTAGTTTGCTACGGTCATAGGCGATGGCCACGCTCCACACCAGCGCAGCCGAACCACAGTCCTGCGCCGCGTCAGGGACCAGCTCGGCGGCATGGCCCAGGCGCTGCCAGTCCAAGTGCTCGTAGACGCCCTCATCGCAGCCGCGCATCAAGTCCGGCCCCTCGATCTGCACTACGTCCCAGTCGACATTACCGGTGTCGGCCATTACCTGAATGCGCGCCATCTCGCCGTTGTACTCACTCTGGATCAGCTTGCTGCCATCCTGGGCGCTGAAGGGCTTGAAGATCGCCTCATCCTGGGCTTTCTGGCCTGCGCCGCCGTAACCGACCACGACCATCTGCGGCGCGGCATGCGCATTGCCCAGACCAAGGGCCAGCAAGGCTGCACAAAGGCTGGTCACACGTGGAAATAGCTGCATCGTAGTTTCCCTCTGCTGGTGCCCTACGGGCCCGTTTTCTTGTTGTTGTGAGGTCACACCCTCGCTGAGAGGGTGACGAAAACCTAGTCGTGCACCATTAAAAAAACAAGTTGATTTTTTACTGTTGCTACACTTTCATAATAAAAACAAGAACAACACCGCACCGGAGCCGCCAGAATGCAAACCGCCTTCCCTCACCTGTTCGAAGCCTTGCAGATCCGCGGCAAACGCTTGAAGAACCGCATCATGTCAACCGGGCACGACACCTGCCTGCCCACCGACAACCTGGTCAACGACAAGCTGATCGCCTACCAGCGGGACCGTGCTGCCGGTGGCGTCGGCCTGATCGTGCTGCAGGTCGCCGGGGTGCACGACAGTGCCCGCTACACCTCACACGTACTGATGGCCACCGACGATGCGTGCATTGATGGCTACCGCCAGCTCGCCGAGGCTTGCCATGCGCACGGCACCGTGGTGCTGTCGCAGCTGTTCCACCCCGGGCGGGAGATCATGGAGTCGGCGGACGGCCTGCTGGCGGTGGCCTACTCGGCCTCAGCAGTGCCCAATGAGCGCTTCCGGGTAATGCCGCGTGCGTTGGACCAGGCGATGATCGACGAAATCGTCCAGGGCTACGCCAGCGCCGCCCGCCGTCTGCACCAGGCCGGGCTGGATGGCGTCGAGGTGGTCGCCAGCCATGGCTATCTGCCCGCGCAGTTCCTCAACCCGCGGGTGAACCTGCGCAGCGATGGCTACAACGGCGAACTGGCGCAGCGCTTGAGGTTCTTGCGCGAAGTGCTGGCCGCTGTGCGCGCCGCCACCGACGAACATTTCATCATCGGCCTGCGCATCAGCGCTGACGAGCGCGACACCCAGGGCCTGAGCGAAGACGAGTCACTGGCGGCCGCCGTGGCCTTGCAGGGCCAGCTCGATTACCTGCATATCGTCGCCGGCACCTCGGCATCGCTGGGCGGCGCCGTGCATATCGTGCCGCCGATGGCGATCGAGGCGGCTTACTTGGCCCGCGAGGCCGGCACCTTCAAGCAACAGCTCGATATACCGCTGTTCGTCACCGGGCGCATCAACCAGCCCCAGGAAGCCGAGCTGATCCTGGCGCGCGGCCAGGCCGATGTGTGCGGCATGACCCGAGCGTTGATTTGCGACCCGTTGATGCCGAGCAAGACCGAACGCGGCCAGGTCGAGGACGTACGTGCCTGCATCGCGTGCAACCAGGCCTGTATCGGCCATTTCCACCGTGGTTTGGCCATTTCCTGCATTCAGCGTCCAGAAACCGGTCGTGAGCTGCAATACGGGCAACTTACGCCCGCCATTTCGCCCAAGCGCATCATGGTCGCAGGTGGCGGGCCTGCCGGTATGAAGGCCGCCGCCGTGGCCGCCGCGCGCGGGCACCAGGTCACCCTGTACGAGGCCGGCCCGCAGCTGGGTGGGCAGGTGTTGCTGGCCCAGCTGCTGCCACGGCGTAGCGAGTTCGGCGGTGCCAGCACCAACCTGCAGCGGGAAATGGCCCTGGCCGGTGTAGAGGTAGTGCGCAATACCCGGGTCGACCGCGCCCTGGTCGAACGCGAGCGCCCGGACCTGGTCATCGCGGCAACCGGTGCCACCCCATACTGGCCGGCGTTCGAGCGTACCGGGGAGCTGCAGGTGGTGGACGCCTGGCAAGTCCTGCGCAATGAAGTGAAGCTGGGGCGTTCGGTGCTGGTGGTCGACTGGCGCTGCGACTGGATCGGCCCCGGTATCGCCGAACGCCTGGTACGCGAGGGCCATCAGGTGCAATTGGCGGTAAACGGCACCCATTGCGGCGAAAGCCTGCCGCTTTATGTACGCGATCAACTGGCCGGCGAGCTGCATCGCCTGGGCATCCCCATCACCCCTTATGCCCGCCTGTATGGCAGCGACGACAATACGGTGTACCTGCAGCACACCGCCAGCGGCGAACCAATGATCTTCGAAGGCATCGACACCCTGGTGCTGTGCCTGGGCCATCAACCGGAAGACCGCCTTGCCACTGAACTGGCAGGCCTGGTGGAGGTACGACGGATTGGCGACTGCCTGGCGCCGCGCACGGCCGAAGAGGCCATTCACGATGGCCTGACAGTTGCCTGGGCGCTCTGAGGCTGTACATACTGCGGCTTTTGCGATGGACCGACGTGCATGAGCCAACTCCCCCAGCCCCCCGCCAGCGAAACCGGGGGCGCCGCGCCGCAGTTTCTCGGCACACGCATCCGCGGCCTGCGCAAGCGCCGCGGCATGACCCTGGCGGAGCTGGCCGCACACAGTGAATTGACTGCGGGCTACATCAGCCAGCTGGAACGTAACCTCTCCTACCCGTCTATCCCGGCGCTGTTCAACATCGCCCGCAGCCTGGGCGTGACCATCCAGTGGTTCTTCGCCAGCGAAGCCACCACCGCGCCCGAGGACCAGGGCTATGTGGTGCGGCGCAACAGCCGCCTGAGCGTGCACTATGAAGACGGCATCGTCGATCAACTGCTCACCCCGCAGCCCAACCGCCAGCTGGAGATCCTGCACTCACGCTTCCCCCCGGGCACCTACAGCCAGCAAAGCTACAGCCATGACGGCGAAGAAGCCGGCTACCTGCTGAGCGGCATCTTCGAGCTATGGGTAGGCGAGCGCCATTTCCAACTGAGCGAAGGCGACAGCTTCAGCTTCTCGAGCCAGGAACCACACCGTTATGGCAACCCCGGTGAAGTGGATGCCGTGGTGATCTGGGTAATCACGCCGCCAACATTCTGAAGCACTCCTGCAGGCGCTGGTAACACCGTTGACCCGCAATTGGGTCTACCTTGTCATCCGAACTTCAAAGGAGCACAACCATGAAGCAGATCCTGATCATTGGCGCGGGTTTTGCCGGCCTGTGGAGCGCGCTCAGCGCCATCCGTCAGCTTGACCTCAACGGCAGCAGGGATGTCGAGGTCACCCTGCTTGCGCCTCAGGCCGAGCTGCATGTGCGTCCGCGTTTCTACGAACCCGACGTACACACCATGGCCGCGCCGCTGCAGGCGCTGTTCGATGCCGTCAATGTCCGCTTCGTGCAAGGCACCGCCTGCCATATTGATGAAGGGGCGCGCCGAGTCAGCTATCGCACCCCCAGCGGCACGTCGTGCGCCCTGCCCTACGACCGCCTGATCATGGCCTGTGGCAGCGAGCTGAACCGGCCTGACAGGGTCGGTATCGAACATGCCTTCGATGTCGACAAACTCGAGAGTGCCGCACGCCTGGAAACCCATCTCAAGTCGCTGGCAAGGCTGCCCGACACGCCGGCACGCAATACCGTGGTGGTGGCCGGGGGCGGCTTTACCGGCATAGAGACCGCCACCGAACTACCGGCCCGCTTGCGCGCGATACTGGGTGAAGACGCTGCGTTGCGTGTGGTGATAGTCGACCGAGGCGCAAGGATTGGCGCGGCCCTGGGTGACGGCATCCGCCCGAGCATCGAGCAGGCAAGCGAGGCGTTGGGCGTGGAATGGATCTGTGGCGCTACGGTGGCTTCGGTAGACCCTGCCGGCGTGCTGCTGGACAACGGCCAACGCATCGACGCGGGTACGGTGATCTGGACTGTGGGCTTCAAGGCCAACCCGCTCACCGAGCAGATCAGTGGCGAGCGCGACCATCAGGGGCGCCTGCACGTCGATGGCAACCTCAAGGTCAAGGGTAGTGATTCGGTGTATGCCGCTGGAGACGTGGCTTACGCCGCCTGTGACGAACTTGGCAACCATGCGGTGATGTCTTGCCAGCACGCGATTGCGCTGGGGCGTCATGCGGGCAACAATGCGGCCGCCGAACTGGTTGGCGTGGCGCCGAAGACCTATAGCCAGCCCAAGTACGTGACTTGCCTTGACCTGGGCGCCTGGGGTGCGGTGTATACCGAGGGATGGGAACGTACGGTGTCACCACCGCAGGACAAGGCCGAGGCCAAAATACTGAAATCGCAAATCAATACCGTGTGGATTTACCCGCCAGCAGCCGATCGCACAGCAGCACTGGCTGCGGCTGATCCGGCGATCCCGGTAGCGTAAGGCTGTCGCGCCCCCGCTGTGGGGGCGCGAAAACCTTCATGTTCCGAGCAGGGCCGTTGAATCAGGCCACAGCAAACAGCTCATTGGCAATCTGCGCCTGTGCAGCATCAATCGCCTGGCTGCGCTGCTCCGGGCCATAGGCCAGGCCATGGGCGCGAACAATTTCCAGGTCGGTGACACCGATAAAGCCCAGGAACACTTTCAGGAAATCTTCATGCCCGGCGCCAGTCGGCTGGCCAGCGTGCAGGCCACCGGCGGTGGAAACCAGCACCACTTTCTTGTCACCGCACAGGCCTTCGGGGCCAGCTTCGGTGTAGCGGAAGGTCTTGCCGGCGACAGCGACGCGGTCGATCCAGGCCTTGAGCTGGGTCGGCACGGTGAAGTTGTACATCGGCGCGCCAATCACAACAGCGTCGGCAGCCAGGAATTCTTCCAGGGTCTCGGCGCTCAGCTTGGCTTCGAAAGCCTGGGCGGCGTCACGCACGTCTTCAGGGGTGCCCGCAGCTACCAGGGTAGCGGCAGAGAAGTGGGCGATGGCATCGGCCGCCAGGTCGCGGTAAACCACCTCGACGCTTGGGTCTGCAGCCTTCCAGGCCTCGACCACTTCGCGGCTCAGCTGGCGGGAGGCGGAATTGTCGCCCAGGATGCTCGAATCGATGTGCAACAGTTTCATGGGACTCTCCTGTTATTGAAGACCGCATCAGTGGGCGATCACGATGGGGAGAATCCTACCGAGGTGAACAATGGCTGATAAGCTGGCAAAAATGCGTTAGTTTGTCCCACAGGTGGAACAGTGAGACATTCCCATGCAAGACCTCAACGACCTCTTTTACTTCGCACGCGTGGTCGAAGCCGGCGGGTTCGCCGCCGCCGGGCGCCAGCTAGGCATCCCCAAGTCGCGCCTGTCACGGCGTATCGCCGAACTTGAAGAGCGCCTGGGCACACGCCTGCTGCAACGCACCACCCGGCAACTCAAGCTCACCGCGGTAGGTGAGCGCTACCTGCATCATTGCCAGGCCATGCTGTTGGAGGCCGAAGCTGCCGATGAAACCGTGGCCAGCATGAGCAGCGAACCACGCGGGCGTTTGCGCGTGTCATGCCCGGTAGCTCTGGCGCATGCGTTCCTGCCGGATGTGATCAGCCGCTTTCTTGAGCAGTACCCGCTGGTGCAATTGGACATGGTGCTGATCAACCGCCGGGTAGACCTGATTTCCGAAGGTATCGATGTGGCGTTGCGCGTACGCGACCTGGGCGACGAAGACCCGGCCCTGGTTACCCGCCGCCTGCGCCAGGCGCAAATGCAACTGGTGGCCGCGCCCGGTTTCGCTGACCACATTCGTGAACCAGGCGAGTTGGCGTCATTACCGGTGCTGGGCGCCGCCGAGGCAGACCGGCTGGTGCACTTCCGCCTGCTCGGCCCCGATGGCAAGCAGCAGGAAATCGCCCTGGAGCCACGCTTGGCGATCGATGATTTCGTAGTACGTAATGCTGCTGTACGAGCCGGCCTGGGTTTCACTGCGTTGCCCAGCATGTTTTGTGAAGAAGAACTGGAGCGCGGCGAACTGGTGCGCCTGCTGCCAGACTGGTCGCTACCGGGTGGCTATCTGCAGGCGGTGTATCCCCATCGGCGTGGTTTGCTGCCTGCAGTACGGGTGTGGATCGATCACCTGGCGGCATCATTCGAAGCCTGTGGAGAGCGGTATGTCTGAGCGAAAGATGAGCCAAGCCCAGGTGGCGGCGTTTTGCCTGAGCCTGCCGGGTGCGCGGGAAGACTACAAATGGGGCGGCATCCGGGTGTTCTCGGTGGCGGGCAACAAGATGTTCGCGGTACTCGACCTGGCCGGCGCAGGCTTGTCGTTCAAGGTGGCCGACGAGCTGTTTCTCGGCTATTGCGACCGCCCGGGGGTTCGGCCGGCGCCATACCTGGCGCGGGCAAAGTGGGTCAGCATGGCACTGCCCTACCCAATGGGGCGTGATGAGCTGTGTGACTTATTGCAGCGCTCGCATCAATTGGTGGTGCGACGCCTGCCCAAGCGGTTGCAAGTGGGGCTGGTCATGTGATCGACCTGTACCCGCGTAAAGGCCGGTACAGGTAAACCTCAAGCAAAAGGCAGATAGCGCCCTTCAAAAAACAGCCAGTCGGCCCAGAACACTTGGTGCACCAGCACAATCCCCCAGCACACCAACTGGTACGAGACCTTGCGGGTCTTGTGTCGGAACAGCTGCTGCGCCAACAGCGCTCCCGGCCAGCCGCCCAGCAATTCACTGGCATGCAGCACTTTTTCCGGTGTGCGCCAGGCCTGGGTACGCGCCTGCTGTTTATCCTGCCAGTACAGCAACAGGCTGATCAGGCTCATCGCCGGGTACAGCGCCAGCGGCCACCAGGCCTGGTCGTTCCAGGCCATGCGCGCCGCACCCAAGCCTGGCAACAGGCACAGCAGACCTAACAGCAACAGCTTCAGGCGCACATTGCGCACGCCTTCGGCTCGTTGCCCGCGCAGTGCCTCAGCCATGTGCGGTCGACCAGTCAACCCAGCCAAACTGCCAGGTCGCCAGAATCAGCAGGCCGAACACGATACGGTACCAGGCGAATGCCGCGTAGCTATGGTTGGCAATGAATTTGAGCAACGCCCGTACGGCGATCATGGCGAAGATGAACGAAGTCACGAAGCCAATCGCAAACACCGGCAGGTCAGCGGGCTGGAACAGGTCGCGGTACTTGTAGCCCGAATACACCGCTGCACCGACCATGGTTGGCATTGCCAGGAAGAACGAGAACTCGGTCGCTGCCTTGCGCGACAGGCCAAACAGCAGGCCACCGATAATGGTCGAGCCGGAGCGTGACGTGCCCGGGATCATCGCCAGGCACTGGACAAAGCCGATTTTCAACGCATGGCTCCAGCGCATGTCGTCCACATGGTCCACCTGCACACGATGCTCGCGGCGCTCGGCCCAGAGCATGATGACGCCACCGACCACCAGTGCTGTTGCCACGGTGATCGGGTTGAACAGGTACTCGTGAATCAGGTCGGCGAACAGCACGCCCAGGACCACCGCCGGCATGAACGCCAACAGCAGGTTGCCCGTGAAGCGGCGCGCCTTGGGCTGGCTGGTCAGGCCGAAGACCACTTCGAGAATCTTGCCGCGAAACTCCCACACCACCGCCAGGATCGCCGCCAGCTGGATGATGATGTTGAAAGCCATGGCCCGTTCGCCGCCAAAACCGATCAGGTCGGCGACGATGATCTGGTGGCCGGTACTGGAGATCGGCAGAAACTCCGTCAACCCCTCGACCACGCCCAAGATGATTGCCTGGAAGGCAGTCCAAAAATCCATCATTCCCCCGATGGAGCGCTGCTCGTTGCAGGCCCCTTGTTCTTGATTTGCTTGTGATTGCCGCACGCGGCCCGGCTGTTTTACAGCGACTGTTGGGCGCAACGCCAGTAGAAAAGTTCACGCTTGTTAAAGGTTTCATCTTGCGCGGCCGAAATCCTAGCAGAGCGCCTTTGCAATCGCTTTACGCGACCTGCTGCAGACTATTACGAAGATAGCACTTAGCCATTAGTCGAGTGGGGGCTTGCTGCAAAGCATGCTTCGATGCACCTCAATAAAAAGAACAATGCGGGAGCTGGTGGATGAACACTCTGAGATCGATGTCGATCAGTCGTCGCCTGTGGCTGATCCTTGTAGTGGCGGTGGCCATGCTGGTGGTGCTGGGCCTGCTGATGCTGCGCCAGATCCACGGTGACCTGTACCAGGCCAAGGCAGAAAAGACCCGTCATGTGGTGCAGACCGCCGCCGGTGTGCTGGCCTATTACCAAGGCCTGGAGGCGGCCGGCACGCTCAGCCGCGAAGCCGCCCAGCAGCAAGCACTGCAAGTGGTGCGAGCGCTGCGCTACGACCACGACGACTATTTCTGGATCAACGACCTGGGGCCGAAGATGATCATGCATCCGGCCAACCCCAAGCTCGACGGCCAGGACCTTTCCGCCATCCGCGACCCCGATGGCTTTGCCGTGTTCAACGAAATGGTCGCCCTGGCCCGCCAGCAGGGCGCCGGCCCGGTCAACTATCGCTGGCCCAAGCCCGGCGCCAGCGAGCCGGTCGCTAAAACCTCCTATATACAGCTGTTCAAACCGTGGGGCTGGATCATCGGTTCGGGCGTGTACGTCGATGACGTACAGGCCGAGTTCGCTCGCCAGCTACGCGACGCCTCGCTGGTCGGCGTGGGCATTGCCCTGTTGATGGCGCTGTTGGTCATGCTGATTGCCCGCAGCATCGCCCGCCCGTTGCAAGAAGCGGTGCAGGCGATGGGCAACATCGCCAGCGGCGAAAGCGACCTTACTCGACGGCTGGACACCCATGGCCGCGATGAAATCACCCACCTGGGCGAGCACTTCAACCGCTTCAACGGCAAGCTGCAAGGCGTGGTCGGCCAGCTGCAGGGGGCGGCCCATGCGCTGGCCCAGTCCGCTGGGCACGTCGGCGACAATGCGGGCGCCGCACAACAACACAGCGCCCAGCAATCGCTGCAGATGGACCAGGTGGCCACGGCGGTGAATGAGGTGACCTACGCCGTGCAGGACGTGGCCAAGACTGCCGAACAAGCCGCCGGGGAAATGCGCACCGCACAGCAGCAGGTGACGCACGGCCAGCAGGCCATTCACGGCAGCCTGGCGCAAATCGATCGGCTGTCGCTGACCATCGAGCAGGCCGTGCAGGTAATCCGCGACCTGGCCGGGCACAGTACACGCATTGGCGGCGTGCTGGAGGTGATTCGCTCCATTGCCGAGCAGACCAACCTGCTGGCGCTGAACGCGGCCATCGAGGCGGCACGGGCCGGCGAGCAAGGCCGCGGTTTTGCCGTGGTCGCCGACGAGGTGCGCCTGCTGGCCCAGCGCACGGCGCAGTCAACGGCCGAAATCCACACCATGATCGAGCACCTGCAAAGCCAGTCGGACGCTGCGGTCAAGGCCATCGACACCAGCAGCGAGGCGTCACGCCAGACCGTCGAGCAAGCCCGCGAGGCCGGAGCAAGCCTGGACGCCATCAACCAGGCACTGAACAACCTCACTGCATTGAATGCATCCATCGCCAGTGCCACCTTGCAGCAGGCGCATGTGGTCGAAGAAATCAACCGCAACGTGCTGGACACCGCAGGGCTGTCCCAGCAGACCGCTGATGCGGCGCGGCAGTCCAGCGATGCCGGGATGGCGTTGGGGCAGTTGAGCGAGGAATTGGAGCAGTTACTGCGGCAGTTTCGGGTATAGCGATAGAACGCAGCGCAGCCCTTGTGGGAGCCTTGTGCCGCGAAAGGCCGGCAATCTATGCGCTGACGCCGTAATCCTGGGGCCGCTTTGCGGCCCTTTCGCGACGCAAGGCCGCTCCCTCACGGCCCTACACCTTCCCCGGCCGACCCGTTACAATCGCGCCCCTTCCCCGATAGTCTCTCCAAGGATCGCCGATGTCCGGCCTTGAACTCATCGCCGCCGTCCTCGGCGTCACCGCTGTCTGGCTCACGGTCAAGCAGAACGCCTGGTGCTGGCCGATCGGTCTGGTCATGGTGCTGATCTACGGCTGGCTGTTCTACGAGGTAAAGCTGTACTCGGGCATGCTGCTGCAAGTGGCCTACGCCATCCTGCAACTGTACGGCTGGTGGCAGTGGAAGCGCCCCGAGCACGCAGAAGAAGCCCGCCAGGTCTCCCGCCTGCAACGCCCGGCGCTGTTCACCGGCCTGGCCGCCGGGTTGCTGCTGAGCGCCGCCCTGGGCGCGGCCATGGCCAATTGGACCGATGCTGCCCTGCCCTGGCTGGACGCCACCCTGACCGGCTTCAGCCTGGTGGCGCAACTGTGGATGGCACAGAAACGCCTGCAGTGCTGGCCATTGTGGGTGGTGGTCGACATCATCTATGTAGGCCAATACCTGCACCAGCAGCTGTATTTCACCGCAGGCTTCTTCGCCGTACTCACCCTGATTGCCCTGCGCGGCTGGCTGGAATGGCGCCGTGACCCGGCATTGGTGCAGCCATGAACGCAGAGCAGGCCATGAAGGTACTGGTGCTATGCGGCCCCGAGTCCAGCGGCAAAAGCTGGCTTGGCGGGGTGATCCAGGCGCATTTCGGTGGCGTGGTAGTGGCCGAGTACGTGCGCCATTTCATCGACCAGGAACGCCGCGATACCTGCTACGCCGACATTCCCGCCATCGCCCGCGGGCAACTGGCCTGGGAAGACCGGGCACGCGAGCAGGCACCGCCGCTGCTGATTCTGGACACCCACCTGCTCAGCAATATGCTCTGGAGCCAAGCGCTGTTCGATGACTGCCCGACATGGCTTGAACAGGCACTGCTGGCGCGGCGTTACGACCTGCACCTGTTGCTTAGCCCGCAAGGGGTGGATTGGGTTGGCGATGGCCAGCGTTGCCAGCCCGACCTTGGCGACCGCCAACGCTTTTTCGACGACAGCCTGGCCTGGCTGAAGCGGCACAATCAGCCGCACCAGATACTTGAGGGCAATTGGCCACAGCGCCAATTGCTGGCCTTGCAAGCAGTTGCTACGCTGCTTGATAGCGATACGCCAGCCTGCCCGACCGAGTGTTAAGCCCCTGACACACTCCGCTGGGGCAAAGCCCCCGAAATTGCGGGGCTTTCCCCCGCTTCGGGCACAGTGTCAAGCTCATGAAACACCCTTGCAAAAACCCTTCCAATCAAGGCCACTGCTGGCTTGCCTAGCAACGCTTGCGGCCAGCTGTTTCATCACTGAGACAGAATACGCCGCAGTTTGTTAGCCATCCAGGCTAACCGCTTGATCTGCAAACGCTTCTCAAAAACGGCACACCTTCTGCTCTGTTGTTCGCATCGCTGAACAGGGCCAGCGCTCAAAGAAGGAGTTGCCGTCGTGAGGAAAAGAGACAAACGCCTCCATCACCTGCTGTTGGTAGGTTGCGTATTGGGGTCATTGAGCCTGACGGCCCAAGCGGACAACGGGATCATCATCATCAAGCGCGACGTGCAGGTACGCAACGCGACGATCCCTCCCCTGATCCCAGACCCAAGCCCTACCACGGTCAACGCCAACCCTTCTGCCTACGTGCTCAAGCAAACCAACGAACTGAGTGATGGCGACTTCGCCAGCATCAGCAGCGGCGCAGGCATCAGCAACATGATCACCCAGCAGACCAACAACCTGGGCGGTAACCTCGGTAACCAGAACCAATTACCCAATCTGTCGGGCGGGCGCGGCACCGGTGGCTCAGGTAACGGCATCGCCAACATGGTCAACTCAAGTGTGCAGCGTGGCCTCGCACCGCTGCAGATCCTGACCGGCGGGGGCAAGTGAGATGAAGCACATGCTGCTGATTCTGGCCGCCCTGTGCAGCGCACCGGCCTTCGCGCAATCCTTGGTTCCAGTCATCAACAACGCCGACATCGACAGCTCCGGTAGCCGCTATCAGGGCAACCTGTCGGTCAACCAGGCCGCTGGCGACAAGCAGCAACAGGTCAATGCGCGCGCCATCGCCGTCGGCCCTGAAGCAAACGCCAGCACGCAGATCCGCCAACGCCTGAACACCCCCGCCGACCCCGCGATGGATGCCCGCTCGACCATCCAGGGCAACGCCTTCAGCAACGGCAGTGGCGCCCTGGGGGTCAACCAGAGCGCCGGCGCCAACACCCAGCAAGCCAACGCACTGAGCATCAGTATTGGTGCGCAGCCGCAAAGCATCGACGACAGCGTCCTCATGCAACAGAACGTGGCGCTGATCAACAACTCCGGAGCAACTGACATTCCAGCCGGCTATCGCCAGGTCACCACCAGTGATCAGGCCTTCACCGGTAGCCGTGGCGTGATCCAGTTGAACCAGAGTGCCGGGGTGGGAAACCGCATGGCCAACACCTTGAGCATCCGGGTCGCGGATTGACCCTTCAGTTAAGAACGACACTTAACCTAATAGAGTACGGAGAATCACCATGAAACCCTCGATGGCAATCAAGCCTCTGGTTTTCGCAATTGCTGCGGTCATGGCTGTTGCTGTACAAGCTGGGCAAAACGATCGGCGTAATGACCACCATAACGGCCACCATAACAATGGTCAGCACACGCCTCCACCCACCAAAATCCCTGTGTATGCAACGGCCAATGCCTGGGATACCCAATCCAGCACCGATAACCGCATCACCAACCAAGGCACCATCAACGAAGCCGAGATGAGTGACTCTGGCACAGGCTCCAGCGGCAACGTCGGCATCAACGTGGCGGCTGGTAACGGTAACCAGCAGGATAACGCCGCGGCCATTGCCAACGCCGGCTCCGAGTCGAGCCTGGACAACAGCTTCGTATTCGGCATGGCCAACGCCACCGCCGACGTCGAGCAAACCAGCAGAAACAACCGGGTCGACAATTACTCGACCCAGTCTTCGGCTGTGATGAGCGGCTCGGCCAGCGGGGCTGAGGGCAACATCGGCATCAACATCGCCGGCGGCGACCTCAACCAGCAGAAAAACACCATGGCCATCGCCAACACCGGCGCCCCACTGGGTAACGCCACCGCCACCGCTTCGGCCAATCAGGACGGGCCAGGCCTGACGGTAAACAACGGCGCCGACCGCACCTACCGTGTGGATACGATCACCATCACCACCTCGGCCAGCGGCTCGAGCTCGCGTGATGGCACGTTCAACTCGACCGACGACCGCAGCTCGTCGTCGAGCTTCAGCGTGGCCGGCGCGCAAAGCGCCAGCTCCAGCGGCTCCAGTGGCTGGAATTCCAGCGGTTCGAGCAGCTCGAACGCCAGCGGCTCCAACAACTCCAGCGCCAGTGGCTCCAACAGCTGGGGCCTGAACGGCTCAGCCAGCGGCAGCAACAGCTCGTCGAGCAGCGCCAACCTCAACGCATCGCTGGATGCAGCAGCCAACGCTACCCGCACCCTCACCACCGATGATGGCCGTCGCGAGCGCACCCGCTCCAGCACCTTCGACGGTTCGTTGAATGCATCGCTGGATGTCTCGGTCGACAAGTCGCACGAAAGTGCCTACGACTCGTCGTTCGAGAAAGCCTTCGACTCCAACTACGACAAGTCGCATCAATCGTCGTACGAGAAGTCCAAGGATTCTTCGTACACCAAGTCTCACGATTCTTCGTACGAGAATGCTTCGGCGTCTGACTTCTCGAAGTCTGGCGAAAAATCGAAACAATCCTCGAACGACGTGTCGAAGAGCTACAGCGAAAGCAGTGCTTACGACTTGAGCAATACCGTGTCCTTCCAAGTGCTGACCCCGACCGGCTGGGCCAACCCTGTTACCAACACTGCAACCCTTAGCGGTTCGGTGAACGGTGGCAGCGGCAACCTGGGCGTGAACGTGGCAGCCGGTGTGGGCAACCAGCAGAGCAACTCGCTGGCCATCTCCAACACCTCGTTCTGACCGTTGTGCTTGAGGCCCCCTTCGGGGGGCCTTTCTTCAACAGAACCGGAAGGCATCCGATCATGCGCATTATCGCCCTGGCGTTTCTGCTGTGCCTGGCCAGCGTGAGCGAAGCTGCACAAATGCCGCTGTCCGTCCTGCCGGGCGGTGCTGTGGTGTTCAAACCAATCCAGAGCGTTCGCGAGCGCAAGTTCGCCGACCTGGTGCAACAAAAGACCGACTTCAGCTGCGGCGCCGCCGCGCTGGCGACCATCCTGCGCCAGGCCTACTGGCTGGATGTGGACGAACACCAGATCATCGAAGGCATGCTGGCCCACGCCGACCAGGACCTGGTGCGCACACAAGGCTTCTCGATGCTCGACATGAAACGCTACGTCGAGAGCCTGGGGATGCGTGCCCGCGGTTACCGGGTGGCCCCCGACACCCTGCACAGCGTGCGCATTCCGGTCGTGGTGCTGATGGATGTGCGCGGCTACAAGCACTTCGTGGTCATGCAGAAGGTCGACAAAGGCTGGGTGTACGTCGGTGACCCGGTGCTGGGCCACAGGCGCTACAAGATCGACGATTTCCTCAAAGGCTGGAACGGCATCATCTTCGCCGTGATCGGCCAAGGTTACGACAAGAACAACGTCCTGCTCGACCCGCCCCTGCCACTGACCGCCAAGGGCCGGGTGAACAACTTCACACCAGTGAAGGACACCGAGCTACTGGACTTCGGCTTCATCAAAAGCGACTTCTTCTAACGACTGTTCTAATGACAAGGAGCATGATGCTCCAGGGAGCATTTCATGAAGACTTCATTGTGGCTGGCCATGGCCTGCCTGGCAGCCAGCTTGCCCAGCCACGCAGAGGCGTTCAAACCCATCGAACTGAAGGACCAGGAGCTGGCGAACCTGCGCGGCCGTTACGTGATGCCCGGACGAATCGTGAGCTTCGGCATCGTCATGTCCAGCACCTGGCAAAATGCCAAGGGCGATGTGATCGGGGCAACGTCAACGCTGCAGGTTCAGCAGTCGACCATCAAGCCTCAGTTCTATGTCTCGATGATTGATGAAAAAGGCACCGGCACGGCACCGAGCGGTGCTTCCGCCGCCGGGACTGGCGTGGTCACAGGTGGCAACGGCCTTGCCACCACCGAGGGTGTGACCCAGGTGGTACGCGCGGCCGGCGACAACAATGCCGCCTACAACAACGTCGACATCAACGTGACCAAGGCCAACCAGGCTCCCGCCGTACAACAGCAAGGGCAGGTACTGGCCGCCGGCCAGACCCTGGTTGGGGAGAACGGCGCTGGTGCGCTCAGTGTGTCTTCCAGCGGTGTGGGCGTGCAACTCAACATCAATGCCAGCAATAACCAAGGCAGCAGCATGCAGCGGCTGGCCCAAGGCGGCCTGATGCAGAACTCGACACTGCTCGGCAACGGCAACCTGGTCAGCAACGTCACATCATTGAATGTCGTGATGCGTGAGAGCGTGCCGACCGCGGCTTCGCTCAACGGCAGCCTTGACCAGCTCAAAGGTCTTCGCACCTTCGGATACTGATCTACGCTCAGTCTCATCAAAAGTAGTTGGAAGGGACGGCAACTCCATGTACCGATCTTTTACGCTTAGAGCTTTTGTGTGTTTCGCTACCCTGGCCCCCGCCACAGCACTTTACGCAGCCGCCGACCCTCAGGTCGAAGCGCTGAAACAGGAACTGATCGAACTCAAACGTCGGTACGAGGCACAGCAACAGGCACTGATGGTGCTGGAGCAACGCGTGCGCCAGGTTGAGGAGGCCCCTGCAGCGGCGCCGCCCAAACGCCTGGTCAAGTCCCCCGCCGAGGGGGTGAAGGGTGCGCAGACTGTCGCTTCTGGCACGCCTGGCACCACTGGTAGCTCGTACGGGCAGGCGCTGACGGCCGATTCCGAACCGGCGCAAAGCGTTTCCAACCTCTATGACGAAGCCAGCGGGTTCTTTGGCGGCGGCAAGTTCAGCTTCGAAACAGGCGTCACGTATACCCATTACGATACCCGGGCGCTTACGCTCAATGGCTTCCTGGCGCTGGACTCGATCTTTCTGGGCAGCATCAACCTTGACCGGATCAAGGCCGACAACTGGACCCTGGACATGACTGCGCGCTACAACCTGGCGCAGCGTTGGCAGTTCGATATCAACGTGCCCGTGGTGTACCGCGAGTCCACCTACTCGTCTGGCGGCGCCGGTGGCGCCGGGGCCAGTACCTCCGATGCAACCGTCACTCGCGACCCGGAAATTGGCGATGTCAACGTTGGAGTGGCCTACAAGTTCCTCGACGAGGACGAAACCTGGCCTGACGCCGTCGCCACCCTGCGGGTCAAGGCGCCGACCGGCAAGGACCCGTATGGCATCAAGCTGCGCGAGGTAGACGGCAACAGCAACCTGTCGGTGCCGGAAAGCCTGCCCACCGGCAACGGCGTATGGTCGATCACACCGGGTATCTCGCTGGTCAAGACCTTCGACCCGGCTGTGCTGTTCGGCAGCCTGTCCTACACCTACAACATGCAGGACTCGTTCAGCGACATCAGCCCGCAGGTCAACAGCAAGGTGCCGGGTGACGTCAAGCTCGGCGACTCGTGGCAGATCGGCGGCGGTATCGCCTTTGCCCTGAACGAGAAGATGAGCATGTCGTTCTCGGTGTCCGACCAGTTCGCCCGCAAGAGCAAGATCAAACCCGATGGCGGTGACTGGCAATCGATCTCCAACAGTGACTACAACGCCGCCAACTTCAACATCGGCCTGACCTTCGCCGCCACCAACAACCTGACCATCGTGCCCAACCTGTCCATTGGTCTGACCGACGATGCCCCAGACTTCTCCTTCAGCCTGAAATTCCCTTACTACTTCTGAGACTTGCCATCGGCCGAGCCCGTGCGAACGGGCCCGGCTTTTGGTTACCAGCCTTGTAACCGCCCGCCTTCTCTGCCCCGGCCTGTTATCATCAAGCACAGATGCATGACGATTTAATGGCAAAAGGGAAGTTTTTGTGAAGAACCTGTCAGACCACCCACGCACCCGGCTTGCCGCTTTGGCAGCCTTGGTGTTGGTGATCCCACTGGGTACGCGCGCCATGCTGGGTTGGTCCAACCCGCTCGGTTACCTGTCCGACCTCGCCCTCGGCAGCCTGCTGGTGCTGTTGCTGCACCGCCGGCCGTGGTGGCTGGCACTGCCCGTGCTGCTGGCCTGGGCGGCCCTGTGGGTAGCCTCGGCCGAACTCGTAAGCGCGGTGGGCCGGTTGCCCACCAGCGCCGACCTGACCTACCTGCTCGACCCGCAGTTCATGGAGAACTCCACCGGTGGCGGCCTGGCCCATGCCTGGCTGCCTTGGGTGCTGGGCAGTGCTCTGCTGGCCTGGCTGGCCTGTGCCTGGCGCAGCCGCGCACAGCGTAGCCAGCCACTGCCGCGCAAGGCCTGGGCCATCCCCGTACTGCTGTTTGGCGCCCACTGGGGCAGCCAGCAACTGGTGCCTTCCGATGCCGACCAGTGGCGGCAATACAACCTCACCCACCAGCTGATGTCTGCCGGGGCTGGCAACATGCAACGCCAGGTCGAAGGCTGGCTTGGCCGTACGCAACCCTTCACCCCGCTGGCCAGCAGCGGCTTGACCCAATCCGACCTGCATGGGCAAAGGCTGTTTACCGGCCCGGGAACTGCCCGCAACCTGCTGGTCATCACCATGGAAGGCATCCCCGGCGCTTACCTGCGGCCCAACCGCCAGGCGCTGAACAGTCGTTTCGACGAAGACCTGATGCCCAAGCTCAGCAAGTGGGCCGAGCGCGGCATGAACACCCCGGACTACGTGCTGCACACCCACCAGACCATCCGCGGCCTGTACGCGATGCTGTGCGGCGACTACGACAAGCTGGCCAATGGCACGCCCAAGGGCGTGGAGCTGCTGACCCAGAACGAGCGCAACCAGGCTTGCCTGCCAGCACAGTTGCGCCAGGCCGGTTTCACTACCCACTACCTGCAAGGCGCGGGCCTGCGCTTCATGGCCAAGGACCGCATCATGCCGCACATCGGTTTCGATTCGGTGCATGGCCTGGAGTGGTTCCGCAACAAGAACTACCTGGACTTCCCATGGGGCAAGGATGACCGCGCCTTCTTCGAGGGTGCCCTGGGCTACGTCGGCCAGTTGCAGAAGCAGGACAAGCCATGGATGCTGACCCTGCTCACCGTGGGCACCCACCAGCCCTACTCGGCGCCGGCCGAATACCTCGAGCGCTACGACACGCCGAAACAGGCAGCGGTCGCCTACCTGGACGACGCCGTCGGGGCATTTCTCGACAACCTCGAACGCCAGGGCGTACTCAAGGACACGCTGGTGGTGCTGACGTCCGACGAGTCCCATGGCATCGATGGCGTGCGCCTGGCTTCGTCCTGGGGCTTCAACCTTACCCTGGCGCCGGAGCAGGCCCAGCTACCGACCATCAAGCGCGGCACCTACGGCCACATCGACCTGGCCACCTCGTTGCTCGACTACTTCGCACTGCCCATTCCTGTCGCGCTTGGCGGTCGCTCGCTGTACCGTGACTACGACACCGGCCGCGAGATGATCTCCTACACCAATGGCATGCTGCGCTACCACAACGGCCAGGGCGTGTTCACCGAATGTGACTTCCAGCAGCGCTGCCGGCGTTATGCCAGCGAGGGCTTCATCGCCGACCAGGCCCGCTATCTTGGGCCAGGCGACAGCCTGCTGGGCCAGCAGATCGGCGCCCTGGCCGGGGTGCTCGACCAATCCCTGCTGCAAACCCCGCTCAACCTGCGCTACCAATTCGGCGGCCCTTCGCCGATCAAGTTGCGCAAGCGCATCCACGATGACTGGGCCGACAACCTGATTGGCGCACAGTACCTGGAAATGCCGGAAGGCTCGCACACCCGTGTGCGGGTCAAGGTACGCTCGCTGGACCCTAAACGTGCGGCCTATATCCAGCTCAAGGCCAAGCAGTTGGAGCAGGACGTACCCTTGGGCCTGCCACACGAGGTAAAGGTCACCGCCGACGAGCCGCTGGAGATGGAGTTCAGCTTCGACAACCCGACCGAGCGCAAGGCGTTTTCCTTCCATTTGCTGGGCTATGGCGGCGGCAAGGTGGAAGTCAGCGATTTCAGCGTGATCACCGCCCTGCCTGGCGAGGATGACGGCGCCGATGAGCTTGCCGAGGGGCATATCGCCCACTCGGGCTGAGCAAGGTACCGCTCATCGCCCGGCCACCGGTGCCTGTCGATTCGACCTGGGCGTGCTCGACTAAGGTGTGAATCCCCAGCGTGGAGACAGCACCATGAGCACTAGCGACAGCAGGCACCCGGTGGTTTCTCGCAGCCAGTGGCTGGCAGCTCGCCGGCAACTCTGGCTGCACGAAAAAGCCTTTACCCACCACCGCGACGCGCTGGCTGCAGCCCGTCGCGCCCTACCTTGGGTCAAAGTCGAACACGACTATCGTTTCAACGGGCCGGACGGCGAATTGAGCCTGGCCGACCTGTTCGCGGGTCGCAGCCAATTGCTGCTTTACCATTTCATGTTCGCCGAGGGCTGGAGCGAGGGCTGCCCCGGTTGCTCGTTCCTGGCTGACCATTTTGACGGTGCCAACTTGCACCTTGCACACCACGACGTGTCCCTGGTTGCGGTATCGCGGGCACCGTATGCCGAGTTCCAGGCGTTCCGTCGGCGCATGGGCTGGCAGTTCCCGTGGTACTCGTCACACGGCAGCGGTTTCAACGAAGACTTTGGCGTAAGTGTCGGCAACGAGGGTGAACGGCAGTACAACTATGAGCCGTATAACGGCAGTGAAAGCGAGCTGCCTGGCTTGAGTGCGTTCTACCGCGAAGCGGACGGCAGCGTGTACCACACCTACTCAACCTACGCCCGCGGGCTGGACATCCTGGTCAATACCTACAACTTCCTCGACATTGCGCCACTGGGACGCAATGAAGGCGGGACCATGGACTGGGTGCGGCACCATGACCGCTATGAAGGGCAGCCAGACAAGGCACACTGCTGTCACAACTGATACAGGGGCCGCACGATGTCAGCCACGCACACCCAGCATCCCGCGCTCGACGATGAAGTCGATCACCGCCTGCAGCCCTTCGCCCTTCTTCAGGTTGCTGAAGGTCCAGGGCCGCTGCGGCCGCATGCGCTGGGTGTCGCGCTCCATCACTTCCAATGAAGCCCCTACATAAGGCGCCAAGTCGGTCTTGTTGATCACCAGGAAGTCCGACTTGGTAATGCCCGGCCCGCCCTTGCGGGGGATCTTTTCGCCCTCGGCCACGTCGATCACGTAGATGGTCAAGTCAGCCAGCTCCGGGCTGAACGTAGCGCTGAGGTTGTCACCGCCGCTTTCCACGAAGATGACTTCGAGGTTACCGAACTTGCGTGCCAGCGCTTCGACCGCCGCCAGGTTCATCGAAGCGTCTTCCCGAATAGCCGTATGTGGGCAGCCGCCGGTTTCCACGCCAACGATGCGCTCAGGCTCCAGGGCGCCGGCCTCGGTGAGGATGCGCTGGTCTTCCTTGGTGTAGATATCGTTGGTCACCACGGCAATCTGGTAGTGATCACGCATGGCCTTGCACAGCGCTTCCAGCAGCGCGGTCTTGCCAGAGCCGACCGGGCCGCCGACACCGACGCGCAGGGGTTGTTGATAGCTTTGCATGCAGGCAGTCCTCAGGAACGGAACAAACGGGTGTATTGGGTTTCGTGACGCGATGAAGCAATGGCCAGCAGTGGCAGGCCACCGCCGAGCTGGTCGTCGCCCAGGCCCAGTGCCTGGTCGAGCGCAGCGGGCAATTCGTTGCCGAGGTCGCGCAGCAAGGTCTGGGCAGCCTGCTGGCCGAACGGTACCAGCTTGACCCCGGCCATGACCGCGCCCTCCAGCCAGGCAAAACCATGGCCCAATGCCAATTGGCGCAGCGGGATGGCCCAGTGCGCGGCCAGCCAGGCCATCCCGCCCAGCTGGCTTAACTCAAGGCTGGCGCGCCAGGCCGGTGCCTGGCCCAATTGCCAGCCGTCGAGCAACCGCGCCAATGCCGCACCGCGCTGCTGTTCTTCCAGCCGCAGCTCGGCCGTTTCACGGTTGGCCAGCAAGAACCGGCTCCAATGGCCGAACGCTGCGGCATCTTCGGCCTGGCATGCGTGGTACAAGCGCGCCAGAACCGGCCAGTCGAGGCAAGCCAGGGTGTCGTGAACCTGCTCGCGTTGCCAGGCAACGAAGCCGTCCACGCCACGCACCCAGCCGGCCTCGACCGCCCACTCCAGGCCTTGCGAGTAGGTGAAGCCGCCCACCGGCAAGCCGGGGCTGGCCAGCTGCAGCAGGCGCAGCAACGCCAGGTCGCTGTTCATCAACCGGCCAGTACCAACGCGGCGCCGGCCAGCAGGCCACCGCCAAAAGCCTTTTGCAGGCCGCTGTGGCGGCGCAGCAGGCAACCGACCGCGAAGCCGGCCGCCAGCAGCAGACCGCTGACGGTGACGAAGCCAGCACTGAACTGCCAGAACGCGCTTGGCGTGGCTTCTACACCGTGGGCCCAGCCATGGAACAAGGCAAACACCGGCATGGCCATTGCCAGCAGCAACTGGCGGCTCGGCAGCAGCACCGCCCCGGCAGCCACCAGCAGCGACGCGGCAATCAGGGCTTCCATGCCCAGCACATCGCCGAACAGGTGCCCGCACACAGCGCCTGCGAACATTGCAGCCAGCGTAGCCAGGGGCAACGTCAGGCTGCGCCGAGTCAACGCGGCAAGCACCCCAGTGCCCAGCAGCATCAGCAAGTGATCGAGCCCGGTAAGCGGGTGCAACAGGCCGTCCTGCAGCGGGTTGCTGTCATGACCAGGGTGGGCAAAGGCTGGCAGCGCCAGCATCAGCAGAAACAGGGCAAAAGTCTTTTTCATCGGTTGCTCCAGGGCAGTTCAGGAATGGGCAGGCAGGCGTACGAACGGGTGATCGTGGCCATGAGCATGGCTGTGGCCATGGGGTGCACTTTGGTAAGCGCCCGCTTCCGGCTCGAACGGGGCCTGTTCGGCCTCGACCGTCAGGCCCAGGCCACGCAGCATGTCGTCCAGCACATGGTCGTGCTGAAAGCGCAGCAGGCCGGGTTCGATCTGCAGCGGCACATGGCGGTTACCCAGGTGGTAGGCGGCGCGGGCCAGCAAGTGCGGGTCGGCGCAGCGCACCGTGGACACTGCCTCGGGCGCCGCCAACACGCGGATCAGGTGGGTGCCATCGGCATCGGCCAGCAGTTCACCGCCGCGCAACAGGTGGCCGCGTTCGAGCATCAAGCCGGCCTCGCGGCCATCGTCCAGGGTTAACCGCAAACGACTCTTGATGCGACTGTCCACATCGAGGGTGACGGTGCCACTCACAGCAAGCGTGCCGGGGTCGCTGATACGGCGGGTCAAGACAATCATCGGTGCTCCTTCAGAACAGAAAGTAACGCTGGGCCAGCGGCAGTTCGCTGGCCGGCTCGCACACCAGCAGCTCACCATCGGCACGCACCTGGTAGGTCTGCGCATCGACTTCTATCAGGGGCTGCAGGGTGTTGTGGACCATGTCGGGCTTGCGTACCCGACGGCAGCCGTTGACCACGCCAATCAGGCTGCGCAGGTTCAGTTCCTCGGCCAGGCCACGGTCCATGGCAGCCTGGGGCAGAAAGGTCATGCGCGTGGCATGGCGTGCCGCGCCCAACGCGCCGAACATCGGCCGGTAGTGCACCGGCTGTGGCGTTGGAATGGAGCCGTTGATGTCGCCCATCGGCGCCGTGACAATCATCCCGCCCTTGAGCACCAGGGCCGGTTTGACCGCGAAGAAAGCCGGCGACCACAGCACCAGGTCGGCCAGCTTGCCCACCTCCACCGAGCCCACTTCGTGGCCGATGCCATGGGTGAGTGCCGGGTTGATGGTGTACTTGGCGATGTAGCGTTTGACCCGGAAGTTGTCGCTGTAATAGGTGTCCGGTGCCAACGGCCCACGGCGTAGTTTCATCTGGTGCGCGACCTGCCAGGTGCGCAGCACCACTTCGCCAACCCGGCCCATGGCCTGGGAGTCGGACGAGGTCATGGCAAAGGCGCCCATGTCGTGGAGGATGTCCTCGGCGGCGATGGTCTCGCGGCGGATGCGCGATTCGGCAAAGGCCACGTCCTCGGCGATGCTCGGGTCCAGGTGATGGCACACCATGAGCATGTCCAGGTGCTCGTCCACGGTGTTGATCGTGTACGGCAGGGTCGGGTTGGTCGAGGACGGCAGCACGTTGGCCTGCCCCGCCGCGCGGATGATGTCCGGTGCATGGCCGCCACCGGCCCCCTCGGTGTGAAAGGTGTGGATGGTGCGGTCGCCAATGGCCGCCAAGGTGTCTTCGATGCAGCCCGACTCATTGAGGGTGTCGGTGTGAATCGCGACCTGGATGTCCATTTCCTCGGCCACACCCAGGCAGCAGTCGATGGCCGCTGGCGTCGAGCCCCAGTCCTCGTGCAGCTTGAGGCCAACTGCACCGGCCGCGATCTGTTCTCGCAGCGCTTCAGGCCGCGAGGCGTTGCCCTTGCCGAGCAAACCGATGTTGATCGGCAGGCTGTCGGCGGCCTGCAGCATGCGCGCCAGGTACCAGGGGCCCGGTGTGCAAGTGGTGGCATTGGTGCCGGTGGCAGGCCCGGTGCCGCCGCCGATGAACGTGGTGACACCGCTGTTCAGGGCCTCGTCCACCTGCTGCGGGCAAATGAAGTGGATATGCGAGTCCACCCCACCGGCGGTGACGATCTTGCCCTCGGCCGCGATTACTTCGGTCCCCGGCCCGACCGGCACGTTCACCCCTGGCTGCACATCGGGGTTGCCGGCCTTGCCGATCACCGCGATGCGCCCGTGCTTGATACCGATGTCGGCTTTGACGATGCCCCAGTGGTCGATGATCAGGGCATTGGTCAGCACCAGGTCCATGGCCTCGGCAGCCAGCATCTGGCCCTGCCCCATGCCATCGCGGATGACCTTGCCGCCGCCGAACTTCACCTCTTCGCCATAAACCGTGAAGTCCTTCTCTACCTCAACCCACAGTGCGGTATCGGCCAGACGCACGCGGTCGCCCACGGTAGGGCCGAACATGTCGGCATAGGCCTGGCGGGAAATACGGCTCATGCCCTGCCCTCCAGCGCGCCCATCACCTTGCCCTGAAAGCCGTACACCTCACGTTTTCCGGCATAGGCCACCAGTTGCACGGTGCGTGCCTGGCCCGGCTCGAAGCGCACGGCCGTGCCGGCCGGTATATCCAGGCGAAAGCCCAAGGTTGGCGCACGGTCGAACACCAGCGCCTCGTTGACTTCAAAGAAGTGGTAGTGCGAGCCGACCTGCACCGGTCGGTCACCATGGTTGGCCACCGTTGCACTGACCGTTTCACGGCCACTGTTCAACTCGATGTCGCCTGCGGCGACCTGGACTTCACCTGGGATCATGCTGCCCTCATTGGTAGTTTCAGACGATGGGGTCATGTACGGTCACCAGCTTGGTGCCATCCGGGAAGGTCGCTTCGACCTGCACGTCGTGGAGCATTTCGGCGATACCGGGCATCACCTGCTCACGGGTCAGCACCTCGCGCCCCAGGCTCATCAGCTCGGCGACCGTCCGGCCATCGCGGGCACCTTCGAGCACAGCGGCACTGATCAGCGCCACCGCTTCCGGGTAGTTGAGCTTCAGGCCACGGGCCAGGCGACGCTCGGCCAGCAGCGCGGCAGTGAACAGCAGCAGTTTGTCTTTCTCTCTCGGGGTAAGCTCCATGGGGCTCTCTCAGGTGGCCCAGATACGCGGTGGGCAGGCTGGCAGGCCGAGGATGGCCGGGCGCAGTACATGCCACAGGCGTTGCAGGGTGCGTTGCAGGTGTTGGTTGTCGTGGTCGAGCAGGCGGATCACCAGCAGCGACCCGAGCAGGGTCGCGCCAGCCGGGTTGCCCAGTTCGTCGAGCAATGAGCGGACCTGCTCCAGCACGGCCTGATCGGCCGGTGCGGCACAGAAGGTGGCAAGCAGCGGATGCCCGCCAAGCTTGTCCAGATGCCCGCCGGCGATACGCAGGCGCTCATGCAGGCCAACCTCGCCGGGCAGTTCGATGTGCAACAGGCTGTCCAGGGTGCCGTGGTCGAAACGCTCGTGCATGACCGGGCGGCCCAGGCACAGGGTTTCCCAGGCCAGCAGGCGGGCGCCCGGCTCAAGGCTGAAACGGCTGGCAAGGCTGGCGCGGGCGCCCGAGAAGAAGATGCTGTCCTGCGGCAACCACTCCAGGGTGCTGCCAGCGGCCAGGTGAAAGCGTTGGGTCAGCCGCGCGGTCGGGCCGATGCTGCGGTAGAACTTGCTGGCGCCGGGCATGGTCAGCAGCGCGTGGCTGCCCGGCTCCAGGTGAATGTTCAGCTCCAGGCGGTCGCCGGCGACGATGCCTCCCGGTGGGTGCAATACATAGACATGGCACGGCAAACCTTCGGGATAGAAAGGCCGCTGCACCAAAAGAGGTCCGAAATGTTTCCACGCACCAAGGCGGGTCACGTCGCCACGCTGGACAAAGCGCAGTTGCAAGTGAGCGCTCCAGCCCGCATCGCCTTGTTGTTGTTCGATCTGCTCCGCGAGCGACATCCTGCGGCCCCTGAAATACGTGGCCTGCTGGCCGTTTAGAGGGTACGGCGCGGGCGGCTGCTAGCGCGCACGGCCTGACCACTCGATCAAATTCGCAGGCTGGATATAGCAGGTTGCGGGCCAACTTCGCAGGTGAACGATGATGAAACTTTTGCCGCGACCGCTCTGGCATCGGGCATACAGGAGATGGCGCACAAAGCGGGGGCGCGCTTGGGCCCTGTTTCGGTGCTATACGTGCAGATGGGGCTGCTCTGCAGCCCAAACAATCAAAGCTCAGTAGTCGAAGCGGTCCACCGCACGCCGGCGCTCGTTGTCATCACGCCGGTCATAGATGGCCGTGGTCTGGATATTGGCATGGTGCGCCAGCTTCTGCGCGATCGACAGGTCGTGCTCTTCGATCACACGGGTAATGAACGCCCGGCGGAAGTCGTGCGGCATGATCTTCACCCCCACCTGCGCGCCGCGCTGGCGGGCGATGTAGTAGATCGCATGCTTGGTGATTCGCGCTCGGGTGATGTGGCTGCCACGACGGATGCGGTTGAACAGGAACGGGTCATCTTCCGCCCCGGCAGGCAGGTCCTGGCGGCGCAGGTCAAGCCAGGCTTGCAACTTCTCGAACGCCCACGGCGGTGCGTACTTGACCAACTGGTGGTTGCCCTTGCCCACCACCTGCAAGCTGCGCGCTTGGAAGTCGACCTGGTCGAGGTCGATGTCGACCGACTCCGACTTGCGCATGCCTGTGCCGTACAGCAAGGCAATGATCGCCGCGTCACGCACCCCCTGTGGCCTGGGGTCGGCCGCGCACACGTCCATCAACTCGCGAATCAGGCTGCGCCGCAGGTTGCGCCCTGGCGGCAGGCGGGTGCCCGTGGCCGGTTTGACCTCGCGAATGCGCAACAGCAGCTCATGGTCGATCAGGCCTTGGCGCCAGGCCTCGTTCATCACCCCGCGAATCGCGTTGACATACAGCGATGAGCTGTTGGGCGCGTAACCGTCGGCCCGCAGCGCCGCCACCAGCGCGATCACATGGCCGGGCTCGAGCCGATGCCAGGGCACATCGACGATGTTGCAGTCGACAAAGCCGAGCCGATCGGCGGCGTCCTGAAGGATGTAGCGCATGGTTTGCTGGCTGGATGGGGCCAGGCGGGCCATGTACTGCAGCAGCGGATTTTTCGAGAGGTCGGACAAAGCGTGAATCCTGTAGCGAAGCGTCAGCCGGGAGCAAACCGGCAAACCCTGAAGCAAGTCAAAACGACATACATGCAAGTCCCAATGACCGCGAAACGCGCATGTCATTCGGACCCTGAGCAGTGCCATCACCTTGATATTCAAGGGCTTTGCAATTGGCACGGATCGTGATCTTACCCCAATTGAAGCCTACTGAACGAACCAAGGACCGCCCATGCTCGTGCAACCGATCGCTTCACGCCCACGCCAGGCCGTCTGGGGCCTGGGTTTTCGCCCGTTCTTCCTGGGGGGCAGTTTATTTGCGCTGGTCGCCTTGTTGTTGTGGGTCGGTGTACTGACCGGGGCGCTGGCCCCTGCCCCGCCGGGCGGCATGCTCGCCTGGCACCGCCACGAAATGCTTTACGGCTTCGCCGCTGCCGTTATCGCGGGTTTCCTGCTGACCGCCGTGCAGAACTGGAGTGGCATCCCTGGCTTGAGCGGGCGGGCGCTGCAGGGTGTGTTCCTGCTTTGGCTGCTGGGCCGGGCAAGTTGGTTCCTGCCGTTACCGGGTGGCTTGCTTGTGCTGATCGAAGGCAGCTTCCTTCCGCTGGTGGCGCTTAGCCTGGCGCGACCGATCGTGCAACGGCGCCTGCGCAACAATTACCCGATCGTCGGCCTCGTAATGTTGATCGCCGCCTGCCAGTGGCTAACCTTGGCCGGCTGGCTGCGCCAGGACGAACTGTGGCAACGCCGGGGCGTGTTTGCCGGGTTGTGGCTGGTGGCGGCGATGATGACCGTGCTCGGCGGCCGGGTCATTCCGTTCTTTACCCGCCGAGGCCTGGGCAACATGAGCGCGGCCCCTGCCCGCCCATGGCTGGACCGGGCCTGCTTGTTGTTCAGCGTGGCCGTACCTTTGGCGTTTACCAGTGGCCTTGCCGATACACCGCGTGCCAGCCTGGCGGTGCTGTTCTTTGCACTGTTCACGCTGCACTCGGCCCGCCTGGTGCTGTGGCACGACCGTGGCCTGTGGCACGTACCGCTGCTGTGGTCGCTGCACCTGGCCTACGCCTGGATCGCCCTCGCCTGCCTGGGCATGGCACTGTGGCACGCCGGGGTGGCACTGAACCCTAGCCTGGTGACCCATGCCCTGACGGTCGGGGCCATGACCGGGCTGATCCTGGCCATGATGGCGCGGGTCAGCCTGGGCCACACCGGCAGGCCATTGCAGGTGCCAACCAGCATGGCGTGGGCTTTTGCCCTGATGCAACTGGCGACCTTGGCGCGGGTGGTTCTGCCGCTGTTCTCATCGCTGGGGGTTAGCCTTTCGGCACTGTGCTGGTGCCTGGCACTGCTGCTATTCCTGCGCCATTATCTCCCCATCCTGTTGCAGCCGAGGACAGACGGCATGCCGGGCTAACGGGCTCGCCGAGATGGGCCAGTCGTTAACGTCAATCGCTTGTAGCCGCGTAGATGAATTCACCTACCTTCTCACCAAGCACTTCCCTCTCGAGGCCGCCAACAGCCCCTTCAGCTCCGACCCGTAGAATCCCACACACTGGAACGCTGATGCCGCCAGCCCCAACCGCAAAAGCCGCGCATAACGTACCGGCGGCCAATCCAGCGCCAGTGGAAACGAGCGCACTTAACCCAAGGCTTCCGGCAAAACTAACTGCCTCTGTCATTCGGGTCTTTTTGCACACCTGCGTCTCACCGGCCCGGCAAACCTTCTGAATGTTCATGCAAGACGAAGTACCTCCGAGCCCAATTGCAGCATGCCCACCCTCTTTAAGGTACTTACCGAGCCGCGCCACCTTATCCAAATGCGTCGCATACCCCGCAATCTGCCCCGGGCCTCCCGCTTTCGACCAATGGTGCACCAGGCACTTGGTCGAAATATTCAAACGATTCTTCAGCCGTTCATAGCGCCCCAGATTCAACTGCTTGTTAAGGAATGCCGCCTTCAGCTGACCATCCAACTGCTGTAGTAACTGCCGGCGTTCGGCAAAGAAAGCCGGGCTGTAGTTGATGTGCAATTGCTCGATACCCATCAATGTATGACTGACCCGCTCCAAGCCTTGATCCAGCTTGTCCCTCCCCACGCCCATGGACAGGCTGGCGTTGCCGAGCAAACCGGCGATATCGGCCTGGTGCTGCATCATGAAGTCCGCTTCAGCGAAATCGAGCACCTTCAGCGCGCACCGCGCGTGCTGTGCAGCTGCCATCAGTTCTCGCTCCTCGCGCGCGCAGGCATGTTCGTTGTCAGGGTCACCCATGACGAAGATTTCACCTGCCTTGAACCCTTGTTCGAACGTCGGGTTGAGCCGCTGTAACAGGGAAATCGGCAACGTGGCAGCGTGCTCGGCCAGTTGCAGCAGCACCTGGGGGAACGACATGCGTCGAGGAACCACGTAAAAGCCAGGCTCCAGCGTACCAGGCAATGCGTCGACTGCCTGACCTTGTCCTTCCAGATTGGCTCGCATAAACAAACTCCCTGTGCATGGTCCAGGTTGGAAAACCTAACATCAGCAAGGGAGTTGTAATCGTCACCCGTTGAAATTCAGATACGTCCTACAAGTCAGTCGAATTGCGAGTGATCGCCCAAGGCAAGAAACCGCTAGACGATAGCCGCCGGCCACCACCCAGGGAACATCTGCTGAACCCTGGGCTCAGCGAAACGTTCGTCAATAAGCACCAACACCCCGCGGTCCTGGTCGCCACGGATAACCCGGCCAGCCGCCTGGATCACCTTGCGCACGCCCGGGTAGAGATAGGCATAGTCGAACCCCGCGCCAAACTGCCGCCCAAGGCGCTGCTTGAACTGTTCGTTGACCGGGTTGACCTGGGGCAACCCCAAGGTGGCGACAAACGCGCCGATCAACCGCGTGCCTGGCAAGTCCACCCCTTCGCCGAAAGCACCGCCCAATACGGCGAAGCCCACACCTCGGCCATCGGTGACAAAGCGATCGAGGAATGCCTGGCGGGCCGCCTCGTCCATGCCCGGTTCCTGAGCCCACAGTGGAATCTGGCCATGCTGCTCGGCCAACAGCCGGGCCACCTGTTGCAGGTACTCGAAACTGCTGAAGAACGCCAGGTAGTTGCCCGGCACGCGCTCATACTGTCGGGCAATCAGCTCGACGATAGGTGCCAGGGAGGCTTGGCGCTGCTGGTAGCGGGTGGACACCTGGCTGGCAATGCGTACTTCCAGCTGTTCGGCGCGAAACGGCGCGGACACTTCGAGCCAGGCGGTGTCAGCGGGCATCCCTAGCAGGTCGCTGTAGAAGTGCCGTGGGCTCAACGTGGCGGAAAACAGCGTCACACTGCGCGCCGCCTGCATACGTGGGGCCAGCAGGCGCGCCGGGGTGACGTTGCGCAGGCACAGTGTGGCCAGCCGCCGTTTGCGCGGGCCCTGGCGCTGGCTGATGTCGAACAGGAAGTGCTCATCGAACAGTTCGGCAACCCGGCTGAACTGCAAGGCCTGATAGAAGAACTGCAATACCTGCGGGTCCACGTGTGCCGGCGCTTGGTTCATTTGCTCCTGAATCAGCCCGATGCACTGCTGCAAAGCACGCAACAGCCCGTCGGGCAGCGACTCGCTGGCGTGGTACGGCGCACGCTGCTCTTTATACAGCGCGTTCCAGTACCGGTTTAGGCGGTCCAGCGCACTGACCAGCCCGGGCGGTTTGCTCTGGCGCAAGGCCAGCAGTTGCCCTTGGTCAAGGCTGGCGCTGTACATGCCGCGCCCACGCTCGACCAGGTTGTGCGCTTCGTCCACCAGCACCGCTACGCGCCACTGGTTGAGCTGGGTCAGCCCAAACAGCAAGGCATGCGCGTCGAAGTAGTAGTTGTAGTCGGCAACCAGCACGTCGGCCCAGCGCGCCATCTCCTGGCCCAGGTAGTACGGGCATACCTGGTGTGCCAACGCCACTTCGCGCAGGTTGGCGCGGTCGAGCAACGGCTGTGCGGCCGCAGCCTCGCGTGCTGCCGCCAAACGGTCATAGAAACCCGCAGCCAATGGGCAGGATTCGCCATGGCAAGCCTTGTCCGGGTACTCACAGGCTTTGTCGCGGGCGATCAACTCCAGTGTGCGCAAGGCAGGTTGCGGCGTGGCATCGGTGATCTGACGGATGGCGTCCAGGGCCAACGCCCGGCCTGGGGTCTTGGCGGTGAGGAAGAACAGTTTGTCCAGCTGTTGCGGCACCATGGCCTTCAGTAGCGGGAACAAGGTGCCTAGGGTCTTGCCAATGCCAGTGCTGGCCTGGGCCATCAGGCAACGGCCGGTGCTCACCGCCTTGTACAAGGTTTCAGCCAGCTGCCGTTGGCCCTGGCGGAATTGTGGATAGGGGAAGCTCAGTGCCTGCAGGCCTTGATCACGATCACCCAGGCGTCGATGCTGATAGTGGGCCCAGCCGAGAAAGCGCTGGCATTGGATTTCGAAGAACTCCCGCAACTCGGCAGCCGTGTAGTGCTCGCTGAACAGCGTTTGGCCATCGCTGTCCACGTCCAGGTACACCAGCGCCACCTCGATGCTCGGCAGTTGGCGTGCCTGGCACATCAGCCAGCCATAGACCTTGGCCTGTGCCCAGTGCAACTGGCGGTGATTGGCCGGCTGACGCGCCAGGTCGCCTCGGTGCGTCTTGATCTCTTCCAGGCGATTGCTGCCAGGGTCATAACCGTCTGCGCGGCCCCGCACCTTGAGGGTTTCGAATTGGCCTTCGAGGGTGATTTCGGACTCGTAGCCCGCAGCTCGCCGGGCCACTACCCGCTGATGCCCTTCAATGCCTTCCTGGGCGGTGGGCGACGGCGTGAAACGCAGGTCCAGGTCACCGACCTTGGCGCTGAACTCGCACAAGGCACGCACTGCCACGCTGTAGCTCAAGGCGTTTCGCTCCAGCGCACATGGCACACCGCGACGGGCAGGCCGTGTTGCCTGCAGAACTCCAGCCAGCGCAGTTGGTTGTCCTGCAGACGGTCACCGGGCCCCTTGACCTCGACCATGCGATAACGGCCCTGCTCGGGCCAGAACTGGATCAGGTCCGGCATGCCGGCGCGGTTGCTGCGAATGTCCTGCAGCAGGCGCAGAAAGCACTGCTTCAGTTGGGCGGCCGGCAGGCAAGCCAAAGCCTGTTGCAGCAGGTCTTCGCTGAGCATGGACCAGAACACGAACGGCGACTGCAGGCCCTGCTTGCCCTTGTAGCAGTCGAGAATCGCCTGGTGATGGCTGCCGTCATCGAGCCGCCCGAGGCAGCGCTGGAACAGTGCACTGCGCCGTTGCTGGAAGTCGCTGTCGTGCAGGTCCTGTGGCGCAGCCTGGAACGGGTTGAAGAATGCGCCGGGCACCGGGGCGAAGATGGCCTCCCAGCACAACAGGCCAAACAGGCTGTTGAACAACGTGTTCTCCACATAATGTGCCTGCCCCCCCTCTAGCGCCAGGTGCTGACGCACGGCTTCTTCCACGCCCAGTGCCGCGTGCTCGCGGGGCAGTTCAAGTTCGATCAGCTCCAGCGGCGCGACACGCTGGCGCCGCTGTGGCGGGCCGCCAAGCTTGCGCGCCAGGCGTGGCAGCATGCGTTCCAGGGCCTGCACTTCCAGCGCATTGGCCGGTGCCGCAGCCAGCTGTAGCGCCAGTGCATGGGCCTGGGGCCACTGTTCGCTGCGCTCCAGTACCCGCACCTGGCGAATGCGTGCCTGGGCATGGTCGCACTGCGCGTACACGGCCATGGCCAGATCCCAGTCACCCTGGCGCTCGCATTGTTGGCCCAAGGCGAATTGCAGCCGCGCATGGCGCCGGGCCAGCCAAGGGTTTTCACTGTTCAGCCCTTGCAGGGTCGCGAGGATCGACACTGGGTCGCCACCCTGCTCCAGGCGCTCGGCGCACTGGTGCAACGCCATGGCCAGGTCGAGCTCGTCACGCCGTTGCAAGGCTCGGGAATCGCTGCTGAACGGCACCTGCTCGTAGCGCAGCAGGCCAAGGTCGGCGAGGACGAAGTCTGACCAGTCCTGGTACAGGTTGCCGAAGAACAACAAACGCACCCGGTCGCACAGAGGCTGCAAGCACCACTGAAGGATGCGCACCTCGCTGTCGGGAAACCATTCGGCCAAAGGCCGGGCCCGTAGCTCCAGTGGCTTCAGCTGTGCCAACAGCTCATGCTTGGCGGCACGCGGGCGGCTCAGTTGTCGGGCGAAACAACGGGCCAGTTCGTCCTTGCGTAGCAAGGCGAACAGCTGCTCCAGTTCCAGTTGCTCGGGTTCCCGCACCCAGCCCAGGGCCTGCAATGGCTGCAGCGCCAGCGCAGTGTCGCCGATTTCGGCGTAGTCGAGCCGGTCGCTGCGAAACAACTCGCCTTTGCGCATGACCATACGCACCATCAAGGCTTGGGCTGGTGCTTGCAGTTGGCTGAATGCGCGGATGAAAGCCAGTTCCTGGTCTTCGAGCAGGTCCTGGTAGCGCTGTTCGACCCACAGCACAACCTGGCGGAAGTTGTACAGGTAGTAGAACGGGTCGTCGACGGAATGGGCGATCACGGGCTAAGGTCAGTTTGTGGTAACAGGCACTGGTTATACATACAGACAAGCATGCCTGACAAGCGCCGTGGGTCAGCTCGATGGTGCTTTGTGTAGGAGCGGCCTTGTGTCGCGATGGGCTGCGCAGCAGCCCCCGGATATCGAGAACAACGCCAATATCACTGAGGCCGCTTGGCGGCCCTTTCGCGACACAAGGCCGCTCCTACAGGGGTTGCGTGACGTATCAAACTACTTGGTTGCTGGAACCATCCCCTCTGCCTCGACCTTGGCACTGCCGATCGGCGCCTGCAGCAGCAGGAAGTACGCCACTGCCGAGCACAACGCCACCACCGCGCTGATCATGAACGCCGTGGTGAACGAGCCCGAATACTGGATGCTGAACCCGGTCACGATCGGTGCCACGGAACCGGCGATGTAACCACCAAAGTTCTGGATCGAGCCAAACGACGCCACGCGCTGGCTGTCGACAATGGTGTTGACGATCATCCAGGCGGTGGCACTGGCCATGTTGATGCTGAACAGCGCCAGGCACAGCAGGATGATGCAGCCGGTCAGGCCGGTGACGAAGGACAGGGGCAAGGTGAACAGCGCGGCCAGCACCAGGCCGGTGATGACACTGAACTTGCGGCCACCCAGCACGCTCATGCCACGCTTTACCAGCCAGTCACAGAAGCGCCCGGCAACGATGGTACCCGCGGCACCAAAACCGTAGGCCAGCGACACGACCCAGGCGGTCTTGTACAGGTCCAGCCCATGTTCACGCTCGAAGTAGCCTGGCAGCCAGGTCAGGTGCAACCAGAGCATGTAGATCACCCCCATGAAACCCAGCACCGCGCCCCAGGTACTGCGGTGCTTGAACAGGTCGAGCCAGCCGGCGAAGTAGGATGCCTTCGGCGTGGCTGCAGCGGTTACCGGCGCCTGGTGCTCGCCCGGCAATGGCTTGCCTTCGGCCGCAAGCTCTGCCAGGTAACGGGCCTTGCTCTTGTAGAAGGTCAGCCAGCACACCGCCAGTACCACGCCGATCACACCGGTAATGATGAACATGCCGCGCCAGCCGAAGTTGACCATGAACAGCGTCAGCAAGGGTGGCGCCAGGCATGGGCCCAGGCACGTCGACGACCAGACCACGCCGGTCGGGGTGCCGCGTTCGTTGGCGTCGAACCACTCCGACAAGGCTTTGGCCGCCGATGGGAACATCGGCGCCTCGCCAATCCCCAGCAATACCCGCAGGCCCATGAATCCGGCAAAACTATTGACCATGCCAAACGCTGCCTGGGCTACCGACCAGCCCAGCAACGAGGCACCCAAGGCGATCTTGCTGCCCAGGCGGTCGATGATCATGCCCATGGGCAATTGGGCAAAGGCATAGGCAATGGAAAACGCCGACAACAGAATGCCCATCTGCGACGGGCTGATCATCATGTCTTTCTGGATGGAGGTGTTGGCAATCGACAGCGCACTACGGTCCAGGTAGTTGACGATGCCGATCAGCAGCAGGAACACGACGGTGATGCGCTGGTACTTCTTCATAGGGTTCATGTGATGACCTTTCTTATTATTGTTGCCGCGCTATCAGCGCCTTGACGATCCCTCGATGCTGCTGCGCCCCTCCCTGACGCAGCGTGTCGTTCAAAACTGGCGCGCGGTGGCTGCAACCTCCAACAGGCCACGTTGGCCAAGGTTGTCGATCAGCGCGCGCAGGCCAAAGGCCCACTGCGGTGCCAGATCGCTGGTGGTCACGCGGTTGCACAGAGTACCCAGTTGCGGGTTGCTGATGCTCACCACGTCACCCGGTTTGTGGGTAAAGCCGTTACCCGGCTGATCGCGGTCCTGCTTGGGAGCGAACAGGGTACCGAGGAACAGCACCAGGCCGTCGGGGTATTGGTGATTCTCGTTGAGGGTTTGCTGCACCAGGTCTTGCGGGTCACGGCTGATCTGCCGCATTGAGCTACGCCCGGACAGGATGAAACCGTCCATGCCTTCGACCCGCAGGTCCACCTCGGCGGCGCGCACATCGTCCAGACCAAAGCTTTCGTCAAACAGCCGCAGCAGCGGGCCCAGTGCAGTGGACGCGTTGTTGTCCTTGGCCTTGGACAGCAGCAAGGCGCTGCGCCCTTCGAAGTCACGCAGGTTGACGTCGTTGCCGAGCATGGCGCCCTTGATGCTGCCATCGCTCGACACCGCCAGTACCACTTCGGGCTCTGGGTTGTTCCAGCTGGACTTGGGGTGGATGCCAATGTCGGCGCCGTGACCAACGGCCGACAGCGGCTGGGCCTTGGTGAACACTTCGGCATCCGGGCCGATGCCCACCTCCAGGTACTGCGACCACAGGCCCTGCTCTACCAGCACCTTGCGTAGCGCTTCGGCCTGGGCCGAGCCAGGTACGATCTGCGACAAATCGGCCCCGATGCGGCTGGCCAGGGTGTCACGGATAGCGTCAGCCTTGGCCGGGTCGCCCTTGGCCTGTTCTTCCACCACACGCTCCAGCAGGCTGGTGGCGAAGGTCACGCCTGCGGCCTTTACCGCTTGCAGGTCGATCGGCGCCAGCAGCCAGGGTTGGCGTGGGTCGCGCTGGGCGGGGTCGCTGTTGCCCAGCAATGCCGGCAACGCAATCAAGGGTTCGGCCAACGGCAAGGCACGCAGGTAGGCCACCGGGTCGGCCACTTCCAGCAGGGCCGATACAGTCGCCACGTGGGTGCTGATATCGTAGACGGCACCGGCTTTCACCAGCACCACCGCCGGCCCTTGGTCCGGCAACCAGACCCGCCCTACCCAGCTGCCGTTATCGAACACGCTGGCATCATGTTTTAGCGTCAGCGGTTGATTGGCGTTCGATCGTTCAGTCATCGGTGTACCCTTAATGTGCATCAATGGGAAAGTGCCGGCAGTTGCAACTGCCCGGCCAGGCGGTCAAGGTCGGCCACCACCTGAGGCGAAAGATTCACGCCCTGCTCCAGGGCCTGGCGACGCAGGGCAAGGCCAGCTTGCCCAGGCAAACGCACCGGGCGCTCGGGGTCGAGCGGGCGGCTGGCAAGTACCAGTCGGCCCAGGAAGCTGGTTTCATCGGTGAACGCTTCCAGGCCGCCAAAGAAGCGCGGGTCGATGACCACGGCAGTAGCCGAGGCACCCCACTGCTCTGGTGCATCCTTGCGCCCGTGGCCGCCCAAGCCCGACGTCAGGGCTTCAACCAGCAGCGCCAGGGCGAATCCTTTGTGGCCAAAGGCCTGGCCACCCAAGGGCAGGATGCTGCCTTGCGGGCGAGTGAAGAAATCACCTGGGTCGTCGCTCAGTTGCCCCTCATTGCTCACCACTACCGGGTGCGGCAGGCGGCTGCCGGCATCGCGGCATTGGCCGACCAGGCCGAGGGTGACGGTGGACATGCTGACATCGAGCAGAATCGGCTCGCCCTGGGTCGGGATACCGGCAGCAATCGGGTTGGGGGTGTACACCGGGTCAATGCCGCCATGGGCGCAAACCAGCCCCAACGAAGGGTCCGAAGAGTAAACCATGGCCACCAAGCCCTGGTCGGTGTAGGGCTTGAGGTAGGCAGCCAGGCAGCCGATATGCGCCGCACGGCGCACCACTGCAATACCGATGCCCTGTGCGGTCGCGCCCTTGGCCGCACAGTCCAGGGCCCGGCTGACGCAATACGGCCCCAACACATAATGGCCGTCGAACAAGCTGGAAATGCCACTGTCCGCGACCTGTTCCAGCGCCTGCGCGCGGGCCTTGACGTGCCCGCTGAGCATACCGTCGATGTAGCGGCTGACCAGGTTCAGGCCATGGGTACGATGGCCGAGCAATTCGCCTTCGAGCAGCACCCGGGTCACCGCCTGGGCGACATCGGCATCGGCACCGGCTTTGGTGAACAGTCGCTCGACAAACGTGGTCAGTGCTTGCGCGTCGTACTGCGTGTTTTGAGTCATGGCAGTTACCTCGAAAAGGGGACGGGAGCGGTCGATCAGGTCACTGCCCCAATCTGCCAGGGCACGAATTCGTTCTGTCCATAGCCGTGCTGTTCGCTCTTGCTGCGTGCTCCAGAGGCAATGCGCAGCATCTGTTCGAAGATGAATGCGCCGCGCTCCTCGATACTGGTAGAGCCGTCGGCGATGCCACCGCAATTGACGTCCATGTCCTCTTGCTGGTGCTCGAACACCCGGTTGTTGGTCGCCAGCTTGATCGACGGTGCCGGGGCACAGCCGTAGGCCGAACCACGGCCGGTGGTGAAGGCGATCAGGTTGGCCCCCCCGGCCACCTGACCGGTGGCCGATACCGGGTCGTAGCCAGGGGTGTCCATGAACACCAGGCCCTGGGCACGCACGGCTTCCGCGTACTGGTACACATCGACCAGGTTGCTGGAGCCAGCCTTGGCCACCGCCCCCAGGGACTTCTCGAGGATGGTGGTCAGCCCCCCTGCCTTGTTGCCGGCCGAGGGGTTGTTGTTCAGTTCGGCGTTCATGCGCTGGCAGTAGTCTTCCCACCAGCGGATGCGCGCCACCAGCTTTTCGCCCACCTCACGGCTTACCGCGCGGCGCGTCAGCAAGTGCTCGGCACCGTAGATTTCCGGGGTCTCGGAGAGGATCGCGGTGCCACCGGCTGCCACCAGGCGGTCGACAGCATTGCCCAATGCCGGGTTGGCGGTAATCCCCGAGTAACCATCGGAGCCGCCACACTGCAGGCCGACCACCAGGTGCCGGGCACTGACCGGCTGACGCCGCACCTGATTGGCCTCGGCCAGCAGCGTCTTGACCTGTGCGATACCGGCTGCGACGGTTTTCGACGTGCCACCAATCCCCTGGATGGTGAATGCGCGCAGTTGCGCGCTGGCCTGCAGGCCCTGGGTTTCCAGCAGGCTTTCGATCTGGTTGGTTTCGCAGCCCAAACCAATGATCAGCACGGCAGCGAAGTTGGGGTGAACGGCATACCCGGCCAAGGTGCGGCGCAGCAGGCCAAGGGCTTCGCCGCTGGGGTCCACTGCGCAACCGGCACCGTGGGTCAGGGCCACCACGCCGTCGATGTTCGGATAGTCGGCCAGCACCTCGGGATGGATGTCACGGCGAAAATGGTCGGCCACGGCGCGGGCCACGGTCGCCGAGCAGTTCACCGAGGTAAGAATGCCGATGTAGTTGCGGGTAGCGACCCGGCCATCGGCGCGCACGATGCCCTGAAACTGTGCGGTGCTGCCCGGCTGAGTGCGGGTATCGACACCAAAGGCATAGTCACGGGCAAAATCGCCCATCTGCACGTTGTGCACATGGACATGGTCGCCAGCGTCGATAGCCTGCGAAGCGAAGCCGATGATCTGCCCATAACGGCGCAGCGGCTGGCCCTGCTCCACACGCTCGGTGGCGAGCTTGTGGCCCGAGGGAATTGGCTGGCGCACGGTGATCGCCTCGGCATCCAGGCGCAGCCCTTGCGGCAGGGCCTGGCGAGCAATGAGCACATTGTCCAGCGGGTTGAGGCGGATGACGGCTGGGTCACCGGATTTGGCAATCAGTTGCATGGGACCTCTCAGGGCGGTGCGGCTGACTTCTTGTTATGGCTGTCGCCACTGTAAGAAGCCTTGCGCAACATTCCCAATGAGATGATCCGATCGAACGATAACCTGGCGTTATCGCAACAAGATATCGGTGCGAAATCTTCAATCGACTATGGGGGCCATTGGGTCGTGCAGCAGCCCCCCGCTTCCTATGCTAGCGCTGCCCTGCGACGTTGTGCGCCCTCCAGCAAGATCTCGACAAACGCGCGGGCCGAAGCACTCAGCGGTTCATCCTTGCGGGTGACCACACCATACTCCAGCGCCGGCACATGCAAGGGGCTGTGCAGCTCCTTGAACTGCCCGCTGGCCAACTGCGCAGCAACCATCGAGCGCGGTAACATGGCGATCATCGGGGCTGATTGCAGCAGTTGCAGGAACATCGGCATGGAGATGGTCTCCACGCTGTCGGCGGGCGTTGCGATACCGGCCACCCGAAACGCCTGCTCCAGGCGGTTGCGGATCGGCGTGCCCACCGGGTACAGCACCCACGGCCAGTCGCCGAGTGCTTCCAGTGGCGTGCTGTCGAGCTGGTTGAGCGGGTGCTCGCTGTTCACTACCAGGCTGAAGGGCTCGGGCTCCAGCGGCTGGAAGTCGAACAGTTGGCTGAAACGCTCTTCGGTGAAACGGCCAATCATGATGTCCAGCTTGTTCTGCTCAAGCATGGTCAGCAGGTGATCACTGGAATGCTCCACCACTTCAATCGACAGCAATGGGCTGCGTGCCTTGATGGCGGCGATGGCCTGCGGCAGCACCAAGGCGGTTGCGGCAAAGATCCCACCAACGCGGATAAAGCCATGCCCGCCGTTACGCAGGCGGTTGACCTGGTCGACAAACTGTTGCGACTCGGCCAGCGCACCCTGGGCGTAACGCACCACGTATTCACCCAGCTCGGTGGGCGGCATGCTGCGTGGCAGGCGTTCGAACAGGGCAAAGCCGAACTGCTCCTCAAGGTCACGCAGCATCTTGCTGAGTGCTGGTTGGCTGAGGTTCATGCGTGTGGCAGTAGCGTGCATGTTGCGCGTGCGCGCCAGGGTATCGATCAGCACCAGGTGCTTGTAGCGGATCCAGTTGCAAAAACTGGAATGGGTCATGTCCGGCGGCATAGACGCAGGGCCTCGTGCGGGTGAAAGTTATTGAGCGCGCAAATAGCCCAGCAAGGTATCGAGGGCAACCGAGTTGGGCCGCGAACGCAGGGTCAGCACGCCAAGGTTGGCCATGGCCAGAGGAAGTTCCACGGGCAGGATGGCGACCATGCCATAGCGGGCATAGTGCTGGGCCACGTCATTGGGCACCACCGCGATCATTTCAGACGCTTCGAGCATGGCAGTGGTCGCCAGGATCGAGGCGGTTTCGACGATATCCAGCGACTGCACCATGCCCCCGGCCTGCAATGCGCTTTCGACGCGGCGGCGCATCGGGCTGCCGATGGGGTGCAGAATCCAGGTCAAGTGCACCAGGTCGGCTAGCTGCAGACAGGCGACTGTAGCCAAGGGATGGCCTGCGCGGGCAATCACGCGCATTTGCTCACCGCCTTCGAACAGCTCGATGTTCAACGCCTGGCTGTCGCTCTGGTCCGGCAGGCGCCCCACCACCATGTCGAAGTCGCCACGCAGCAAGGCGGGCAGCAAAGTATCGCTGGTGCCTACTTCCAGGGCGATGCGCACGTTGGGGTGGTCGCGTTTGTAGGCCAGCACCGCCTTGGTCAGCACACCCGGTACCGGGCCCATGACGCTGCCCACCCGCACCAGGCCCGAAGCCCCGCGCGCCAGTTCGGCAATTTGCGCCTGGGCATGCTCGAACTCATGCAACGCGTTCTGCGCATAGCGGATCATCACCTCGCCATACAGCGTCGCTTGCATACCCCGTGGCAGGCGTTCGAACAAACGCACCCCCAGGCGCTCCTCGAGCTGCTGCAGCAACAGGCTGGCAGCCGGTTGCGTGGTGTGCATCGCGGCCGCCGCACGGCGCAGGTTGCCGAATTCGCCCAAGGCATTGAGCAACGTGATCTGCCGGCTGGAGATCTTCAGTGCGCCGAGGCTGGCAGGCACCTGGGTGTTGTCGGTTGACGAGCGAGACATATCGAATCCGGTATCGCTGGTTAAGATTTGGCGATTATGCCTGTATCGCTCGACAACCTACAGTCAGCGCTCCCAGTGCTTGAACAGAACAAGAGCCGACCATGAGCATACGTATTACCCACCTGAGCGTTCGTGACATCCGTTTCCCCACTTCGCTGTCGCTGGATGGCTCCGACGCCATGAACAGCGCCCCCGACTATTCGGCGGCCTACGTGGTGCTGCACACTGACGCAGCAGCCCTTGAAGGCCACGGCCTGACCTTCACCATCGGCCGTGGCAACGAGATTTGCGCGGCAGCGGTGCAGTCGCTGGCCCCCCTTATCGTCGGCCTTACCCTTGAAGAAATCACCGCCGACATGGGCGCTTTCTGGCATCGCTTTACCGTCAGCGACAGCCAGCTGCGCTGGCTGGGCCCGGAAAAGGGCGTGATCCACCTGGCCACTGCCGCCATCATCAATGCCGTATGGGACCTGTGGGCCAAGCACGAGGGCAAGCCCGTCTGGAAGCTGCTGGCCGACATGACACCCGAACAGCTGGTGCACTGCCTGGACTTCAGCTACGTCACCGATGTGCTCACACCCGAAGAAGCCATCGCCCTGCTGCGCCGTCAGGCACCGGGCAAAGCCCAGCGCGAGGCGCAGATGCTGCGTGAAGGCTACCCAGGCTACACCACTGCACCGGGCTGGCTGGGCTACAGCGAAGAGAAAATGCGCACGCTGGCCCGCGAGGCCGTGGCAGACGGTTGGACCCATATCAAGCAGAAGATCGGTGCCGACCTGGAAGAGGACATCCGCCGCGCCAGCATCCTGCGCGAAGAAATTGGCTGGGACCGCACCTTGATGATGGACGCCAACCAGGTGTGGAGCGTGGAGCAGTCTATTGCCAACATGCGCCGCCTGGCTGCCTTCGAACCACTGTGGATCGAAGAGCCGACCAGCCCCGACGACATCCTCGGCCACGCCACCATACGCCAGCGCATCGCGCCGATTGGCGTGGCCACCGGTGAGCATTGCCATAACCGGGTGATGTTCAAGCAGATGTTCCAGGCCGGTGCGCTGGACTTCTGCCAGCTGGACGCAGCCCGCCTGGGTGGCCTGAACGAAGTGCTGATCGTACTGCTGATGGCGGCCAAGTACGACGTGCCGGTGTGCCCGCACGGCGGTGGCGTCGGGCTGTGCGAATATGTGCAGAACATTGCCTTGTTCGACTACATCGCGGTGTCGGCCTCGTTGCACAACCGGGTGCTGGAGTATGTCGACCACCTGCACGAGCACTTCATCGACCCGGTGGTGATCCGACGCGGGCGCTACATGCCGCCACAACGCCCCGGTTACAGCATTGAAATGCACGCCGAGACCCTGGAGCGCTACCAGTACCCCAATGGCGCAGTGTGGCTCGACATCAACCGCTCCTGACCCACAGACCTGGGTGTGCCGTGGCCACACGGCACGCCACCAGCACTTTTCATGGGGAAAAAAACAATGACAACCCTCACCCGCGCAGCGGCTTCGGCCCCTGCCGCCACGAACGAACAGCGCCTGAACAGCTTGCTGCTACGCAGATTGATGCCACTGCTCATCGTCGTCTACGTGATGAGCTTTCTTGACCGCACCAACATCGCCCTGGCGAAAGCCAGCATGGGCATCGACCTGGGCCTTTCGGCAGCAGCCTATGGCCTGGGCGCTGGCTTGTTCTTTCTCACCTATGCCCTGGCCGAAGTGCCCAGCAACCTGATCATGCACCGGGTGGGCGCGCGCTTCTGGATCACCCGCATCATGATTACCTGGGGCCTGCTCTCGGCGGGCATGGCCTTCGTCCAGGGTGAAACGTCGTTCTACATCATGCGCCTGTTGCTGGGGGTGGCAGAAGCGGGCCTGTTCCCCGGTGTAATGTTGTACCTGACCTACTGGTTCGACCGCGAACAGCGCGCCCGCGCCACCGGTTACTTCCTGCTGGGCGTGTGCCTGGCCAACATCCTCAGTGGCCCGCTGGGCGGTGCCCTGCTGGAAATGGATGGTGTGCTGGGCTGGCACGGCTGGCAGTGGCTGTTCGTGCTCGAGGGCCTGCCTGCCGTGGCCTTGGCCTTCGTGGTGTGGAAAAAGCTGCCGGACGGCCCGGCCTCGGCGCCCTGGCTGTCGGCCGCCGACGCCCAGGACATCGAACGCCGCCTGGCCGCCGAACGGGCTGCCGCACCGCAGCAGAGCAAGCTGGGGCAGATGTTCCGCGACCGGCAGATCTGGCTGGCGATCGGGGTGTACTTCGTGCACCAGATCACCATCTACACGGTGATTTTCTTCCTGCCCGGCATCATCAGCACCTACGCTGCCCTATCACCCTTCCAGGTCGGCCTGCTGACAGCAGTGCCCTGGATTGCCGCTGCCATAGGCGCCGCCACCTTCCCACGCCTGGCCACCTCACCGCGCCGCTGCCGCACGCTGCTGTTCTTCGGCCTGTTGACCATGGCCACCGGGTTGCTGCTGGCATCGCTGAGCAGCTCCTTCATTGGCCTGATCGGTTTTTCCCTTACCGCACTGATGTTGTTCGTGGTGCAGTCGATCATCTTTGTCTTCCCCTCCAGCCGTCTGAGCGGTAACGCACTGGCGGCGGGCCTGGCCTTCGTCACCACCTGTGGCCTGTTGGGTGGCTTCGTCGGGCCGTCGGTGATGGGGTTGATCGAGCAGACCACCGGTAGCACCCGCCATGGTCTATGGATCATTGCAGCATTGCTCGTATTGGCGGCACTGGTCAGTACCCGTTTGCGCCAAGGGCAGGAACAACACTAAGTAGTACGCAATTTCACGCCCCTGCCAGGAGCAGCCTTGTGTTACGAAAAAGCCATGAATGCCTCATGCAGTTATTTGGCATGCCGACCCTTTCGCAGCACAAGGCTACTGCTACAGGTTGCGAGTACGACGCCCGCAACGCGGCTCCAACGCCTGTGCCAAGCGCGTTACCGCCTGTTGCAGATCATCCGGGTGCCCCCCCAACCACATCAATGCCAGGTATTGCGTGTAGCGCCCCTGCAGGCTGAACTGCTCGCCGGACAGCACATGCAACGGTGAGCCTGCCAACGCTGCGTTAATACCCTCCCACACCAGCGGCTGACGAAAGCGCACCCACAGCATCTGCCCGCCTTGCGGCATCTCCAGCACCACCCGCTGGCCGAATTGCAACGCCAGCACACGCGCCAGGCATTGCGTGCGCCTTTGCAGGTCCAGGCGTAACTGTACCCATTGCGTCTCGATTTCCCCCTTGCCCAGCATGTGCGCAAGCGCCTGCAAGCGTAGCGGCGCCAGCCGAAATGCTCGCTCGGCGAACGCCTTGGCCAACTCGGCGTCACGGCTCAGTAAATAGGCATACGGCGCTTCGGGCCCCACCGCAGCCTCGAACGTGCCCATCACCAACAGCCAACGCGGGTCCACCCAGTCGCGCAAGCGTTTGTTCGGTGGCCCGCTGTAACAGAGTTCGCTGTCCAGGTCGTTTTCCAGCAACCACACAGGGTACTGGCCAAGCAATAGACCAAGCTGCTGCTGATAGTACGGTGAAAGCAGCCGCCCTTGTGGCATGCCCAGGCACGATGGCATGACCAGCATGTTTACCGGCTCGCTCCCCAGCAACCTGGCCAAGGCAGGCAGGTCTGGGTTGCCCTGAGCATCCAGTGGCACCTCCAATACGCGCATGCCAGCACGCGCCAAGGCGCGTAAAACCTGCCAGCAACAGGGCGAATGTACCAGCACAGTACCGCCATGCAAGGCCAGCGCCGCGAGCAGTGTCTCGATCAACGCCAGCACATCGGGGGCCAGTTGCACATCATCGGCACGCCAGTACTGGCTGGAGGAGCGGGTATAGCGTTCAGCAATGGCATTGCGCAATCGGGTGCTGCCAAGCGCATCCCAGGGTGCAACGCTGCAGTCACGTTGGCGGGCCAGGCGCCGCTCGTGGCCTAGCAGAATGCGCTCCAACAGCGGCTGCGCCGGCAAGGGAGGCTGCCTGTGCGTAGCCACGGCCTGTTCTTTGCCAGCGTTATCCACGTAATAGCCCGACCTCGGCCGGCAGTGCACGCGGCCCTCTTCTTCCAGCAGGCTATAGGCATTCTGTACCGTGGCCAACGACACCCGCAGCCGCCGGGACAGCGCACGCAATGACGGTAACCGGCATGGGCCATCGCCAGCAGCCTGATCGATCAATGCTTCCAGGTAGCGATACACCTTGCGATACGCGAACTCGCCGGCGGTCGCTCGCCCCATCAAGGCAGCCCCACAAAGCCGCGCCGCCGCCCCGACGCCTGCCGCGGCAACAACCTCAGGTGCACATCGCGGCGGGCCAGATAGTTAAGCAGACGCCAGGCAGTCAGCGGCAACTGCCCGGCATAAATCGCCCGCAATTGGCCCAGCGGCATGCCACTTGTGTTCACCAACCAGGCTTTTACCGCATCGGGGCAGGGTTTGCCTTGCAAGGCCCTGTGCAGGTACGGCAACGCTACCAGCATGTCGGCATGCCGACACTGCAAGAACCGCTCGAGGTTTTTCCCCTGCCTGGCAAAGGGGCTGAACAGCAAGCACACCAATTGGGTCTGATTGATGCCGTAGGCTTTGCCGAGTTGCAACTGATGTGCCTCACGCTGTTTGCTACCGGCCACCTGCCCTGCCAGCCGCAGCGCTGGACGACCAGCCTGTGGCTCCAGACTGCGCGCACGCAGTTGGTGCAACTGTGCCATGGTTAGCGAGTCGACGAATTCCGACAGTGGCAAAGCATCCGGGACGGCCTCGAAACCACACCCCAGCATGGCATCAAGCGGCTGCTCTTCAAGCAAGTGCGGCAGCAAGTCATCAAGGGCTAACAGCCGCACCGTCGCCCCTTCCGGTGCAGCACCCAATGCCGGCTCTGCCAGGCTACCCTGCGCGCCACCGGCAGCGCCATGTAACCGGCCCAAGCCATTCACCAGCGCCGCCAGGCACTGGTGTACCGCATACGGACCGCGCTCCCCGGCAAGGCGCAGGCTACGCCTCGCCCACGCCAGGTATCGACGGCGCTGAAAGGCGGGTATAGCCGTGACCAATGCATCGGCGGGCGCCTCTGCCAGCAGCGCAAAACCAACGGCACCCGCCAGTTCCAGGTGCAAGCGGCTACCCAGCAGGGCTTCGGGCCTGGCATCGATCAGGTGGCCGAACATCAACATGGCGTCCTTTGCCAGTAGCCAATGCTCGGGCGTTGCCGAGGGCCGACGGCTGAACGGCACAACCGTGCACCCCTCGATCATCTGCAATTGCACCCGCGGGTCATCCTGCATGAACAAGGCGCTGAAACTGCGCTCGTGAGCCCCCAGCGTGGCACCATCGACAACCGGCAGGCTGACCACCAGCACCCGCAACTGGAAGGTTTCCGGGGCACGCAGGGCAATACTCAGTTGCGCGGCACGCAGCATGGCCAGCAGCCGGGTGCCCTGGGGATCACTGCCTTGCAATACCTGCAAACGGAAGGTACCGATGTATTCGGGCCCGCCGGCAGCAACCAGCAGCCGTTGTATCAGCAACTGCAGGGAAGCACGTTGTGCCTGGGACATGTGGCTCAGCAAGCGTTCGAGCACTTGCTGGTAGATATAATGCATTGCCTGGTCGTGAATAGCAGTCACGAAATCACCTCATCAACTTCATGCGGCCAGCGAATGCCGAGCCAAACACTGGCGCTTCGACATACCCTGAACTTTTCCAGAAGAAATTTCCTACAACAAAATGAAAGTAATGACGTAACCCTTCACTGTCGCCAAGCCATCGAAAAATAACCACCACTGCGACGGCCAGCCGCTGCCACACACCGCCCTACTCCAGGCATAGCCATGCTCATTCCACGCTCCTTGCGCAAACTATCATTGGGCCATTATCGAGAGGAATTCAGAGCGAATTGAAGACACAGTTCACGGTAAAAAAACCATTCAGCAAAAGTGCGATCCCACATTGCACCCCAGAGAAAAAGAGTTCAAGCCTGAATACTTGGCGCAATATTTCCAACACCCCGAAAGTCATCGACCAGAATGTAGTCCATGTCGTATTTAATTGTAGGAACGCTCCTACTTTTTAAGACTTAAATCATTTTACCCCACGCATAAAAAAACCCGGGACGCTGCCCGGGCTTTCCGATAACACAAAGAACCGTCAGTGTTGTGCCATGTCCAGCACCACACGTCCGCCACACGGGCATTGGTCCATATAGCGATGCGCGTCCACCACCTGCTCGAACGGGTACACCTTGATGATCTGCGGTGTCAGCAACTGGTCGGCAGTGAACTGGTTGATATCGCGCAAGGCACGCTGCAGTGCCACCTGATCCTGGCTGATACCAAGTTCTGGTTTGCCGGTGAAGTTGCCGATGCAGTGGACATAGAACTGAATGTTCTTCTGAAATGCCGCACAGGCCGGGAACGGCGTCTGGTTGCCGCCTTGCAGGCCATACAGCACCAGGCTGCCACGCGGTGCCAGCACATCACCCAGCAGCGACATCTGCGGCCCACCCATGCCATCGAGGACCATGTCCACGCCACGGCCATCGGTGTACTTGCCAATCTGCAGCAGCAGGTCCTGCTCTTCGGTAACGATCACTTTGTCGGCACCCAGGCCCAGCAGGTACTCACGCTGCTCCGCTTCCTTGGTGGCGGCGAACACTTTCAGCCCCAGTGCCTTGCCCAGTTGCACGAAAGCAGGGCCGGCGCAATGGCTGGCATCGGTGACCAACGCAGTCTGACCCGCCTTGGCCCGCGCCAGGTCGACGTAGGCGAAATAGGCGATCAGCAGCGGCGTATAGTGCACGCTGGCCTCAATGGGGGTGAGTACATCCGGGTAGCGGGTAATGGCAGTGCGCGGCAGCACGATGACATCACCATACACCGGGTGGTCGTTGGCACTGGTGGCCGGGAAGCTGGCAACCCGATCACCGACGGCAATGTCTTCGACCCCTTCACCGACCGCAGTCACCACCCCAGCCATTTCGTGGCCGATCCCCGCTGGCAGGCGTGCCTGGGATGGTGCCAGGTTCTGGCGCCAAAGCACGTCATACCAGCTGACGCCAATCGCCTCGACGCGGATCTGTACCTCGTCGACAGCGGGTGACGGTTCGGCCTGCTCCTCGCAACGGAGCACATCGGCAGCGCCGAACTTGTGGAAACGGATCATGCGGGACATCGCATACCTCGCCTTTGTGAACCTCTAATTACCACTGACTTTATCCGGGCTTTGCTCGTTAGACCATCAGTGGTCATTAATAGTCGACATGCTTGTCATCGATTGGGCACCTGACTTTCCCTGCGATTGGTCCCCCTAAACCCGTGCAGGGTAACAGCCTTTGGCCTTAAGATTCACCCCTGCCCCACTTTAGGCGAAGCACACCGATGAATCGAAACGACCTGCGTCGCGTAGACCTCAACCTGCTGATCGTGTTCGAAACGCTGATGCACGAGCGCAGCGTGACCCGTGCCGCGGAAAAACTGTTCCTCGGCCAACCGGCCATCAGCGCAGCCTTGTCGCGCTTGCGCAACCTGTTCGACGACCCGCTGTTCGTGCGCACCGGCCGCAGCATGGAGCCATCGGCACGGGCCCACGAGATCTTCGCCCTGCTGTCGCCGGCGCTGGATTCGATTTCCACGGCGGTCAGCCGCGCCGCCGAATTCGACCCAGCCACCAGCAACGCAGTGTTCCGCATCGGCCTCTCGGATGACGCCGAGTTCGCCTTGCTGCCGCAACTGCTCAAGCGTATTCGCGCCGAAGCCCCTGGTATCGTGCTGGTGGTGCGACGGGTCAACTACCTGCTGATGCCCACGCTGCTGGCCTCGGGCGAGATTTCGGTGGGTGTCAGCTACACCAGCGAACTGCCGGCCAATGCAAAGCGCAAGGTGCTGCGCCGCAGCATGCCTAAACTGCTGCGGGCCGACAGCGTACCCGGCAACATCACCCTGGACGACTTCTGCGCACGGCCGCATGCACTGGTGTCGTTTGCCGGGGACCTGTCTGGCTTCATCGATGAAGCCCTGGAAGAACTTGGCCGCAAGCGGCATGTCGTGCTGGCGGTGCCGCAGTTCAACGGGCTGGGGAGCTTGCTGGCGGGCACCGATATCGTCGCCACGGTGCCGGACTACACCGCAGAGGCGTTGACGGCGGCGGGCGGGTTGCGCGCCGAGGACTTGCCCATACCCGTGCGCAGTTTCGAACTGCACATGGCCTGGCGCGGGGCGCAGGACAACGACCCGGCGGAGCGGTGGCTGCGGTCGCGGATACAGATGTTCTTCGGGGATCCGGACAGCCTTTGATTCGCACCCCTAACGTGGGTCTTCACATCCAGCACGCTTGAAGCTCGCGTCGGGCTTGTTCACGCGAAGCACAAAGCCTGACCTACGCCGACGCATTCCCTGCGTGATCATGGCGTGCTTCACCGTCGTCACGCTGCCGGTGCCCTTGATGCGCAAGGCACAGCCATCCTCTGACGCCCATTGCCCCTGCTCAAGGCCTGTGCTGCTCAGGCTTGGCCTCGACACCGCGCACATCGGCGTATGTTGTCGCTTTCCATCAAGAGCAGCCCCTCACCCTCCCCTAGATTAACTCCCGAGCGAGCCCCTGATCGAACCCCAGGGGCAGTGTCTGGAGGAGACCAGCCATGCAATCCGTCGAGCAGTTCAAACACAGCACTTCCATTGCAGATTGGGCCGAGCAGCGCCCGGAACACGCCTTCACCTTGCCCTCGCGGTACTTTTTCGACGAGCAGATCTTCGCTGCCGAACGCGACCGTATCTTCATGAGTGCCTGGCACCTGGCCGGCCATCGCAACGAGTTCGCCGAGCCTGGTCAGTTCGTGGTGTGCGACATGTTCGACCAGAGCGTGGTGGTGGCCTGTGGCAACGATGGCAAGATCAATGCCTTCCACAATGTCTGCCAGCACCGTGGCAATCGCCTGCTGGATGTGCGTCGTGGTAACGACACCCGAGTGCTGCGCTGCGCCTACCACTCCTGGTGCTACGAAATGGACGGCAGCCTGCGCAGTGCGCCACGCAGCGAACGGCTGATAGCCTTCGACAAGCAGCAATTCAACATTCCCAAGGTCCGCGTCGAAGAACTCGGCGGTTTCGTCTACTTCAACTTTGATGCAGACGCGCCGTCGCTGGCGGAGCTGTTCCCAGGTGCCGACGAGGAAATGCGCGCGGTCTTTCCCGACCTTGGCAAGATGCGCCTGATCGAAGAGCAGGACGTGATCGTACCGGCCAACTGGAAGGTGATCATGGACAACTCCATCGAGGGGTACCATTTCAAGTTGTCCGGGCCCTGCCATATCGACCTGGCCAAGCTGATCGACTTCAAGGGCTACCGCCTGACCAAGCGCGACAACTGGTGGACGTACATCGCACCGGCCAACCAGCAGGCCGAGGAAGCCTACGGCGTCAAGCTGAGCGGGCCACGCAACCCCGACGAGCGCTTCTTCAACATCGGGCTGTGGCCGAACAACACCTTCTATACCTTCCCCTTCTCGGCGTTTCTCGGCACGTTCATCATGATCCCGCTGGACGCCGAGCGCTCACTGCTGCGTTTTGGCTACTACAGCCCCCACGAGCAGGTCCCGGAGGTTTCCCACGCCTGCATGAAGTGGATGAACGAGGACCTCGGCCCCGAGGACATCGAGCTCAACATCAGCGTGCAGAAAGGCCTGCGTTCGCTCGGCTACGACCAGGGCCGCTACATGATCGACGCCGAGCGCAGCAACGAAAGCGAGCATTTGGTGCATCACTTCCACAAGCTGGTGTTCGACGGCATCGGCGCACGCCGCTGACCACTGTCATGGGGGAGCCTTTATGCTCGGGCATGAATACGACTATGTGATCATTGGTGCCGGCTCGGCCGGCTGCGTGCTGGCCAAGCGCTTGGGAGAGAACCCGGCCCTGCGCATCCTGGTGCTGGAGTCCGGCCCGCCGGACGCCAGCTGGACCATCGACATGCCCTCGGCAGTGGGCATCGTGGTAGGCGGCACCCGCTTCAACTGGAGCTACACCAGCGAACCGGAGCCGGGCCTGGACGGCCGACGCATCGGCACACCACGCGGGCGCACCCTGGGCGGCTCGTCGTCGATCAACGGCATGGTCTACATTCGTGGCCATGCCCGCGACTACGACGGCTGGGCTGCACAAGGCTGCGAAGGCTGGAGCTATCGGGAGGTGCTGCCCTACTTCATGCGGGCGCAAAACCATCGGGACGGCGCCAACACCTACCGCGGCGCAACCGGGCTGCTTCACGTCACACCAGGCGATACCTCGCCGCCACTGTGCCAGGCCTTCATCGAGGCCGGCCAGCAAGCCGGCTATGGCGTGAGCAGCGACCTCAATGGCCACCGCCAGGAAGGCTTTGGCCCGGTCGACCGCACCACCCGCGACGGCAAGCGCTGGAGCACCGCGCGCGGCTACCTGGCTGAAGCACTCAAAGGCGGCAACGTCACCATCGCCACCTCGGCGCTGAGCCGGCGGATTCTCTTCGACGGCGAACAAGCCTACGGGGTGGAGTTCGAAATGGACGGCGTGGTGCACCAGGTGCGTGTGCGCCAAGAGGTGCTACTGAGTGCTGGCGCCATCAACTCACCGCAACTGCTGATGCTTTCTGGCGTCGGCCCGGCCCAGCATCTGCGGCGCCTGGGCATCCCCCTGGTACGCGACCTGCCGGGAGTAGGCCAGCGCCTGAACGACCATCCCGATACCGTCGTGCAGTACCGCTGCAAGCAGCCGGTGTCGCTCTACCCCTGGACACGTGCACCGGGCAAATGGCTGATCGGCGCGCGCTGGTTCGCCAGCCACGATGGCCTGGCGGCTAGCAACCATTTCGAGGCGGGCGCGTTCATCCGCTCGCGGGCCGGGGTGGAGTTTCCCGACCTGCAACTGACGTTCATGCCGCTGGCGGTCCAGCCAGGCAGCGTAGACCTGGTGCCCGAGCACGCCTTCCAGGTGCACATCGACCTGATGCGCCCCACCAGCCTGGGCAGCGTCAGCCTGGTCAGCACCGATCCGCACCTGGCGCCGCGCATCCTCTTCAACTACCTGACCACCGAGCGCGACCGCGCCGACATGCGTGCAGGCGCCCGCCTGGTACGCGAGATCCTCGCCCAGCCGGCCATGCGCGCCTATGCCGGTGACGAGCTGGTACCCGGTGCCGACCAGGTGAGCGATGCGCAGCTCGACGCTTGGGCGCGACGCATCACCGAGACTGGCTACCACGCCAGCGGCACCTGCAAGATGGGCCCGCCCAGCGACCCCGAAGCAGTGGTCGACCCACAATTGCGCGTGCACGGTCTTCGCGGGCTGCGGGTGGTCGATGCCTCGATCATGCCGCAGATCGTCAGCGGCAACACCAACGCGCCCACGGTGATGATCGCCGAGAAGGCCAGCGACCTGATCCGTGGCCTCACCGCGCTTACCGCAAGCGATGCACCTGTGTGGGTTCACCCACGCTGGCGCGAATGCCAGCGTTGAGGGGTACTTGCCAAAGCCGGCCCACTGCGCTTGCATAGGCGCAGCGGGCCTTTCCTGTGAACGAGGTGCCGGCCAATGCAGCCGGCGCCCATTGCCGAGCCTGGTGCAACCATGAAACGATCCGAAACCCTTGACCTTCAGTGGCAGGGCCCTGCCAGCCCTCCGCTGCGCATCGGCATCCTGTTGCTGCCTTCGTTTTCCAACTTCGGCCTGGCCTCGCTGATCGAGCCGCTTTCGATCGCCAACTGGCTGGCCCAGTGCAACCTGTTCCAGTGGACCCTGCTCTCGGTAGACGGCCAGCCGGTGCCCGCCAGCAACGGCCTGCTCGCCGGTGCCCAGGCGGGCATCGGCGAGCACAGCGAATTCGATGCCTGCGTGGTGATCGCCAGCTTCGATGTGCACCGCCACGCGCGCAACCCGGCCCTCAAGGCCTGGATCAAGCGCCAGGCGGCCTTCGGCGCAGTCATGGTAGGGATCGAAACCGGCACCGAGCTGCTGGCTGCGGCAGGTGTGCTCGACGGCCACCCGGCCGCCGTCCATTGGGACAACCTGCAAGGTTTCCAGGAAAGCTACCCTAGGGTGCAAGCCTGCGCGCAGCTCTACTCGTTGGGCCGCAAGCGCCTGACCTGCGCAGGCGCCACTGCCGTGCTGGACATGGTGCTCAGCTGGCTGGACCGGCTGGCCGGTGGCAACCTGGCACGCGAAGTGGCCATGCACATGCTCATCGAGCAGGTACGCGAGCCGCAGGTCCAGCAAGCCGAAGGCTATCGCCGCAACCTGCATGCCCAGGCCGGCAAGATGGGGCGGGCCATCGAGTTGATGGAACAGCACCTGGAAGAACCGCTGAGCTGCGAGGCCATCGCCGAGCGTGTGGCACTGTCGCGTCGCCAACTGGAGCGCCAGTTCATGCAGCACACCGGCCTTACGCCGCTGAAGTACTACCTCAGCCTGCGCCTGGCGCGCGCCCACAACCTGTTGCAGCAAACCCGCATGAGCGTTGCCCAGGTTGCAGCCAGTGCAGGTTTCGGCTCGCTGGAACACTTCTCCCGTGCCTACCGCGCCAAATTCGGCTGTGCACCGAGCAACGACCGTTCGCAGAGTTTGAGCGCCCCGGTCATGCGCCAGCCGTTGGGGCATGACCGGCAGCCGTTGGCGATCTGATCTCGGTGCATTGCGCGGGCTTGCACAGATGCATCGCCGCCCTGGGGCGCAAAGCGCCCCAGGGCCATAGGTTAAAGCCCAAGGTAACTGCGCACCGCCGATGCCCCTGGCTGGCCATCGAACGTCGTCACCCCCGCCAGCCAGTTCTCCAGCACCTGTGGGTTGCGCTTGAGCCACTCCCGTGATGCCAGCGCAGGCTTTTGTTTGTCGTTGAGAATGGCCCCCATGATCTGGCTTTCCATCCCCAGCTCAAACGCCATCCGAGACAATAACGCACCTACGTTCGGGCATTCCTGGCCGAAGCCTTTGCGCGTATGGGTGTCGACCACTGCAGCCCCGTAGTTCGGGCCGAACTCAGCGTCGCCACCACTCAGATAACGCATCGACAGCTGGCTGTTCATTGGGTGCGGCTCCCACCCCAGGAACACGATCGGCTTTTTCGAGCGCACCGCCCGGCGTACTTCCACCAACATGCCGGCCTCGCTTGAGTCGACCAGGCGGAAACCCTTGAGGCCATAGCTGTCCTTGTCGATCAGGCCCTGGATGATCTGGTTGCCATCATTGCCGGCCTCGATGCCGTAGATGCGCCCTTGCAACTCGTCCCTGAACCGGGCGATGTCCTCGAAGCGCTTGAGCCCGGCCTCGTAGGCATAGTCCGGCACGGCCAGGGTGTATTTGGCACCGGTCAGGTTGGTGCGTACCCGCTCGACGCTGCCTTTTTCCAGAAAAGGCGTGGAAATTGCCGCCATCGACGGCATCCAGGCGCCAAGGTAGACGTCGATGCTCTTCATTTCCATGGCCTGGTACGCCATCGGGATCGACAGCATCTGGGTCTTGGTCTTGTAACCCAGGCCTTGCAAGACGGTAGTCGCGAGCCCAGTGGTGGCGGCGATGTCAGCCCAGCCGACCTCCGCGAAGTTGACTGTCTGGCAGGCAGCGGGGTCACTGGCCTGGGCGGTGGCGATGGACGCGACGAGCAGCGATGCGGCAAGCACGGGCACTGATGTTTTCTTTGGCATGCGAGCGACTCCAGAACGGTTCAGGGTGGGCGTGACAATGCACGGGCGTATGCACTCAGCTGCGATAGTCCGGCTCCTGCTCATCGAGGATTTCCTGCAGCGCAGCGAAATGGCGGGCGGCGAAATCCGGATAATCAAGCCATTGCCGGGCTGTCCTGCGCGCCACGGCATCGCTGGCGATACGCAGAGGGCGGCCGCTGGCAAGCGCGGTGAGGTAAAGCTCGCAGGCCCGCTCGAAGTAGTAGAGGTCGTCGAAGGCCTGGGCCACGCTTGGGGCCGCCACCAGCACACCGTGGTTGCCCATCAGCAGAATCGGCTTGTCGCCCAACTGGCGGCTTACCCGCTCGGCTTCATCCCCCAGCCCCATGCCGTCGAACCCCTCGTCGATGGCCACGCGCTCGAAGAAGCGCATGGCGTTCTGCTCGATCGGTGGCAGGCGCGAGTCGGCCAAACAGGCCAAGGCGGTGGCGTACTTCGAATGCACATGCAGGATGCAGCGCGCATGCGGATGCCGCCGGTGCAAGGCGCCATGCAGGGCCCAGGCAGTGATGTCCGGCGCCCCGGGGCGTTGCAACGCCGAGGGGTCGTCGGCATCGAGCAGCAGCAAGTCGCTGGCGCGGATCCTGGAAAAATGCCGGCCATAGGGATTGATCAGAAAACGCCGGCCATCCTCGGAAACAGCCAGGCTGAAATGGTTGGCAATCGCCTCGTGCATCCCTAGGCGGGCGGTCCAGCGAAATGCGCAGGCGAGCTCGACGCGGGCCTGGGCATGGGCGTCTAGAACAGCGATGGATGAGTTGTGCATGGCAGCTCCTCGGGCGGCAGGCGCGCCCCTCGGGGGCGCGTTCATACCCTTCGAGTCTAGGGATGGCGACGCTTTTGACTTGATGCGATGCGACCTGCCTTGTCGCGAACGAGCGCAGCACTGGCCCTGTCGTATTTCGTCAAGTTCGCACCCTGCTGCCTGTCTATGGTGTGCCCATACATAGGCAAGCCAGGAGACTCAGTGTGTCCCATCAATCGCTATTCATCGCAGGGCAATGGCGTGAGCCACACAGCGGCCGCTATCGGGAAATCCTCAACCCCGCCAACGAGTCCTTGCTGGCCTTGGCGCCAGAAGCCGGCGCCCAGGATGTCGACGCCGCGATCGACGCCGCCCGTCACGCCTTCGACCACGGCCCTTGGCCGCAGTTGCCACCGAGTGAGCGCAGCGCCTGGCTGCAGCGCATCGCGGCAGCCATCGAAGCCGATGCCGCGCAACTGGCGCGCCTGGAAACCCTCAACACCGGCAAGACCCTGTGCGAGAGCGAGGCCGATATGGCCTGCGTGGTGGCCACCTTCCGCTACTACGCAGGGCTGCTTGAAGCGCGCACCGATCGCGCTCACCCGCATGCCCCCGACCACGTCATCAGCGTCACACGCCATGAGCCGGTAGGTGTCTGCGCGTTGATCGTGCCGTGGAACTACCCTCTGCTGCAAACCGCCTGGAAGCTCGCCCCCGCCTTGGCTGCGGGCAACACGGTGATTCTCAAGCCCAGCGAACTGACGCCGCTAAGTGCCTTGCACCTGACGGCTTTGCTGGCCGCCCTGGCGCTGCCAGCCGGGGTGTTCAACCTGGTCTGCGGCGATGGCACCGTAGGCCACCACATGGCGCTCAGCGACCGGGTGGACATGGTGTCGTTCACCGGTGGCGCCCAAGCCGGTGCCAAGGTGATGCAGGCCGCCAGTGGCAACTTCAAGCGCCTGGCGCTGGAGCTCGGTGGCAAAAACCCAAATATCGTGTTTGCTGATGCCGACCTCGACGTGGCCCTGGACCAGGCGCTCAACGCCGTGTTCTTCAACGCAGGGCAGGTGTGCTCGGCCGGCTCGCGCCTGCTGTTGCAAGCCTCCGTGCATGATCGCTTCGTCGCGCGCCTGGTCGAACGCATCGACGCTATTGTTCTCGGCGATGGCTTCGACAGCCGCACGCGCATGGGGCCTCTGATATCGGCGGCCCAGCGGAATCGCGTGCTGTCGCTGATCCAGGCGGCACAAGGCGAAGGCGCTCGCCTGCGCGCCGGCGGCCAGCGCCCCACGGATGCGCACCTGGAAAAGGGGTTCTGGTTACGCCCTACCCTGCTCAGTGACGTGCAGGCCGACATGCGCATTGCTCGCGAAGAAATCTTCGGCCCGGTAATCACCGTCGAACGCTTCACCGACGAGGCACATGCCGTGCGGTTGGCCAACGATACGCCCTATGGCCTGGCGGCCGGGGTCTGGACCGGCGACCTGGGCTGCGCCAATCGCATGGCCCGGCGGCTGCGGGTTGGGACACTGTGGGTGAACGATTACAACCTGGCATTTCCCCAGGCGCCCTGGGGTGGTTTCAAGGCCAGCGGCATCGGCCGCGAGCTATCGGCGACGGGCCTGGAGGAATTCAGTGAACTCAAACACGTGCTACTCAATTGCGAGCCTCGGGCGTTGAACTGGTTCACATGACGACTTCTGGCGAACAGTGGCTCCGTAAGCTCCAACGCTTGGACGTGGGATGGCTTAAGGTACTCGATGGCCTTGGTGGTGCAGAATAAACCGAGGATTGTCGGCAGCGTAGCCAGCGCCAGCAGCGGCGACAACTCGCCGATCACGAAACCTTCGGCGGCAGCCGGCATCAGCAGATACAGGCTGCCGAAGAGCAACAACAGTCGGGTGAAGTGCAGCCCTCCCGATACCTCCATACGTTTCATGGCAACCGAAAAGGCCCCATAGCCGGTGCCGGCAATGGAGGTGAGCGCAGCACCTTGCAGGCTAAAACCGGCTGCAGGTCGCCACCGAAGATTACCGAAATCCCAGCGATAGCCAGTGCGGCCCCTAGACGCCCCCACTAGGAGGCAAACCCGCGCTGAATCCTGCCATCCCGCCATGGAAGTACACGTTGCCCTGCTTCTCGCCTCACCACCTCCGGCAACTGATCGATCGATTTCCCAGGCTTGAGCCATTAGACGGCCACGAGCCTTTGATCGTGGGATAGCGTCGCACACCATGCTGACGGTGTTCGCCCAGAGCATGATGGGAAGCGTTAAACCCGCCTACCCTGCCACCCTGTCAAAGGCGTAATCCTTGAAAACGAACTACCCGATCCCATGGGAGCACCGTACATGTCTATCGAATTCAGACCCGCTCAAGCCGCGGACGCGCACGATATTGCGCGCTTCTTTCAACTGACATCGGAGGGCATGGCCGATTACATATGGAGCAAGCTTGCCGTGCCAGGAGAAGCATTGCTGAGTGTTGGTGCGTCTCGCTATGCCAGGGAACAGGGTGACTTTTCCTACAAGAACTGCTTGATGGCCACTTTCGAAGGGCGCGTCATCGGCATGATGCATAGCTATGCCTTGCGCGAGACCCCTGACAGGCCTGTCGAGACAGACCCGGTCCTCGCGCCTTATTCCGACATGGAAATACCCGCCACCTTATACATATCCAGCCTGGCGTTAGATGAGGCCTGGCGCAGCCAGGGGCTGGGCGTCCAGTTTCTTCGCCACGCCCAGCAGCGCGCCGACGACGCTGGCCTGGATGGGCTATGCCTGATCGATTATGCAGAAAACCACGGTGCACGCCGCTTCTATGAACGTCACGGTTTTCAAATTGTTAAAACCTGCCAGATCGTTCCGCACCCCATGCTGAGCGTAACCGGCGAAGCCTATTTGATGTATCGCCCTACCCACAACGTGCTCGAGAAAAAACCATGAACAAGAAACTGACCGTGTTCCGCGAACTGGATATCCAACCGGTGCGCGACCTGCCTTTTTTTGAAGAGGTCGTGGAAGGCGCCCCTCATACGCTGACGTCCAAGTACTATCACGATGAACAGCAAGGTCGCATTTCTGGAGAATGGGAAGCCAGCACCGGAGCGTGGCGCATCGACTACAAAGTTTGGGAGTTCTGCCATGTCCTGAGTGGATGCTGCGTCATTGAACTTGAAGGTTGCGCCCCCCTCACACTGGCCGCTGGCGACACGTTCATTATCGAGCCGGGCGCCAAGGGGAAATGGACCGTGCTGGAAGATATGAAAAAGAACTTCGTGATCCTCTTGCCCACGAACTAGGCACGGGGTTGCGTTTCATCGAGCGCAGCGCAAGGACAGTTTGCATGCTTGCCTACTGGCGGCGCTCGAATGCTCTACACAGGAGGCTACAACAGCCCTCTACTGCATGGCGCCACTCGCGTCTGGCAGACCTGGTCTAGCCTGGTGAACGAAAGGTGACTTGGGCGGGATCTTGCATAAGTAGAACTAATCGATAATGAGTAGAATTGATTAAACTAATGACCCGCTGAAATGCACACTACTGCCTTTCAAGCGGGAGTAACCCTATGTCAGGCGAAAAATCCATCTCAGCCCTGCTCCGCGGCATGAGCCCAGTCCTCAATGAAGGCGACTTTGTATTCTGCACAGTGGCGGACGCGTCCGCGCTTCTGGGTACCGATGTACTTGGTACATTCCGCGAAAAAGAAGGCTTCACTGTCATCATTGAGCGCGAACGCGCTGATGCACTGGGCCTTGAGTACAATTTTGTGGCGGCTTGGATCACGCTCACGATCCACTCAGCGCTTGATGCGGTGGGTTTGACGGCCGCATTCGCGACCGCACTCGGAAAGGCTGGCATCAGTTGCAACGTGATCGCCGCGTTCTACCATGATCACATTTTCGTGGCCAAGGATGATGCCGCTAAAGCCATCGATGTCCTCCAAGCTTTATCTCGCGCAGGCGAATCCAGTTAGCCCCTAGCCAAGATGCTTCAAGTCTGCCTATTGGCGAAATGTGCCAATGGTGAGCGCCCGCCTTGGATCGAAAGCAGACGGTCGCGAGTGGCCGCAATCGACCCATAGCTGCCAGAAATGGCGAGGCAGCAAAATGGCGTGATGCTTCGCTAGACCTGAACCGCCGACGCTCTATTGAAGAACTTTTAACTGCCCCGACATTGATACATGTAGTCACAACCGCTCGCACTGTTGCTTTCACCTTTCCAAGCCATCTACATTCCCCCTAGGAATCAATTCCAATTAAGGCTTCTGCTTCTAGGCTTTGCGCATGTTCGGGCGAAATACCAAACATCTATACGCTTAGAGTCTCCGTTTTACCTGAGCAATCTGGGGGCAACTTGGGGATGAAAAGGTCTTTCAGGTCCCTGATCCTCAGGGATGTGGTAGTAGAGCAATTTCCGTGTCCGGCTTTTGCGGGAATGCCAAGGCCTGCACGGAGCAGTTTCGTAACGCGACTGTGAAGATTTTCATCGATCGGCCGGCCCTGATATTTGCCAGCGGCTTAGGCCTACTTGACACCGTGGGCTTGGCGCTCTAGGCGTTGCTCAGTACGGCACTATTCAAGTAACATCTCTCCCATCAGAAAGCCCCGACTCAAGGATTAGATATGGCCGTTCGTGATTTGGGTAAGGAAGAAGAAGATCGGCGTGCGCAGCAGAAATTGCTCTATGAGAAGATGCAAGAGCTGGACGCAATGCGTGATCAATTAGCCCGGCGTGAGGCAATAATTGAGAAGCGATTACTCGATGATAAGCGTCAGCTTGAGCGGCGGGAAAAGGAACTTTTCGACTCAGTCGAGAAGCGTGTTCAAAACCTTGCAGAGCAGGAGCAATCCATCGCTCTTCGCCAAGAGGAACTAGAGCGAAAGCTTGCTGAGGAACGTAACGAAACAATAAAAAGGCGCCAAGAGTATCTGCAGCAAATGCAGAGCTTGGACGATTTTCGGCGGACTTTAGAGATAGAGAAACAAAGACTCACCGAAGATGCTCAGCAGACTCTGCAAGATAACTCCAAGAAATTCGTTAAGTCCGCACTTTCTCTGTTGGGAGACAAGGAGGATAGATTTCATGTGATATCAGTTGTCTGGGCAATCGCTGGCGCCTTGTCGCTTTTGGCTGGTGTCATCATCGCTGTTGTTACTATGATTAGCAGTTCAGATAGCTATCATCAAGCACCCGGAGCTAGCCTTTCTTACTATTTCTTCCATCTCTTCAGAGGTTTGGTGGTTGTAGGGCTTTGCGGTGTGCTATCTCGATATGCATTTGTGTTTAGCAATTCTTATATGCATGAATCTTTAAAAGTTGGAGAGCGCGCTCACGCAATCCGCTTTGGTGAGTTCTACTTGGACACTTATGGTGCTAACGCAGAGTGGGAGCAAGTTAAAGAGGCATTCGCCCATTGGAACATAAGCGGACAAAGTGCGTTCTCGAAAGCAGAAGCAGGTGCTGTAGATCCAGCGATTTCTGGAGCAGCCAGTAAGCTATTGGATAAGGCAATAGACGCAGCTTCAAATCTAGCGAAGAAGCCTGAGCATTCCTGAGGGATTAGCCCCGCTCCTGGCATATGCCCCCCCCAGCGGCGCTCGCCAGTGCAGATCGGTACAGGCGAGCGCCGCTGTCCGTGGTATTTCGGGAGCTACCGAAAACGTAGGAAGGTTCAATTTCCGGGGGTGAGCTCCGCTTCAGGCCGAAAACTAGGGCTAAGCACTTGGACGCCGCCGCCTGCGGCAGCAAAGCCTGGATAATTGACGTCGATTGCTTTCATGGTCTATCGCAACATGGAGCGCTATCGGGTCCTGACTGAAACCTGGATAAAACGACCAGTTGCACATCGATAACCTTGCGGCAAGTCCAGAGCTGACGGAGGTGAAAAGCCTGGCTATATGACGGCTTTACCTCGAATCGCCCCGGACTCCCTGAACACTGCTGAGCGTCTCCTATGGGTCGAAAGCAGCCGGTCACGACAGACCACTTTCGACCCAAAGCTGACACAGAGCTCATCAGCAATCTTCGTGGGAGTAGGTTTAGCCGCGAACACCGGCACTGCAAACCACCTGGCAGCGACCAACCATTCCCCTGTCACTCGACAGCAACTTGGCCGATAGCCAGCACCTGGAGGTTGGGTAGCCCGGAGGATGTCCACTTTCGGCCAGCAACGGCCAGCCTCCTGAGCCACTTCAAATAACTGATTGTTGAAGTTATCAGGGTCCGAAAAAACTCATTCGGTCGAAGGGGCAGATACTTTGCCGCCCAAGCGGATTAGTTCATTGGAGAAGCACAGTCCGATGATGATCAGTGCCGCTCCCACGTACAGGCTTTCGCGCGGTACCTCATTGAGCACCACAAATGCCAGCAGCGCGGCGAACAGGGGTTCGGTCAGCTCCAGCGCCTGCACTTGTGATGGTTTGAGATACTCGATGGCCTTGGTGGTGCAGAAGAAACCCAGGACTGTCGGCAGCGTGGCCAGCGCCAGCAGTACAGCGATCGCCAGCAGCGACAGCTCTCCTGTCACGAAACCATCGGCCGCAGCCGGCATCAGCAGGTACAGGCTGCCAAAGAACAACAATTGTCGGGTGAAATGCAGCCCTCCCGATACCCCCATCCTTTTCATGGCAACCGAAAAGGCCCCGTAGCCACATCCACCAATCGAAGCAAGCACTGCGCCTTGCAGCGTGAAGCCTTGTCCCAGGTCGGCGCCAAAAATCACCGTAATACCGGCGATGGCCAAGCCGGCGCCAACCATTGCGTTGGCGGTAATGGGGTCATGAAGGACCATGCGTCCAAAGAGAATCGACGATATGGAGGCGCTCGCCATCAGAATGACGACGACGCCCGCCGCCGCGTAATGGCTATAGGCCGAGGTTTCAAAGTGGAACAACACGAAAATGCCGAGAAAGGCACAAATGGCTGCGTGAAACCACTTGGCAGTGGTCGCGGGTCGCTTGAGAAACAGGAGCAGGACTGACAGTAGCAGGCAGCCGAGAACTGTCTTAATTAAGGCGATGCTGCTGGAGTTGAACCCACTGTTCATCAACACCTTGCTAAGTACGCCGATTGTCGCATTCAGGGCCGCGGCGCAGAGTGCAAAGAGGACGCCTTTGCCAAAATAGGATTGCATTAGTACATTCCTTGTCACGGGTCTTTAGAGTACGGAGAGGTCTTGCTGACATAGGGCCACGCGCTTCGAACGCGAGCTCGCTGTTTTACGTATTTCTTGAGCCATTACGGCCGGCCTGCTTTAGTGGAGAAACTGATCCTTGACGTAGTGCACCGTCTTCTCCAACGTGCGCGCCATATCGGGATGAGTTAACTGATACTGGCGTTCCAATTGCTCGCTATCACTCATGTCGAAGCGCTGCGTCTGGATGAAGTCCAATGACTCGTCGCTGATCGCAAATCGTGCTGCCAGCCCGGGAATCGTCAAAAGCCACCTGAGCAACCTTATCGGTACATGCCGGCGGGGCGCCTTGACCTCCAGCGTTTTTGCGATCTGCTCAAGCATCCCCTGCAGGCTCAATGTGTATTCATAGAGCGCCAGCGCCTGCCGGTTGGCCATCGAGGGATCGAACGCCACATAGGTCATCATCGCCACCAGGTAGTCAACGCTGACTAATGGCAACCAGTGCCTGGGGGAACCGGGGACCGCTTTGAACCGACCTTGTGCCAGATTTCGAATGAGTGCGACCAGAGGTTGTCCCTCCAGTATGTGCCCACTCTCGCTGTGGCCACACACCGTAGCAGGATGAACGATCGTGTAGTCCGCGCCCGCATCCTGCATATAACGGATGACTGCAAAATGTGACTCGATCTTGCTTCCTTCGTAACCACCTACACGGCCGTAGACTTTGTGCCAACTTGTGTTTTCAGGGCACTCTATATCAACACCGATACTGGCAAGGTGGTTAAGGTTTTTCAGCATAAAGCCGCCCACCATCAGCAATCGGATGCTCTGGCTCGCCGCAAGCTTGGCGACCCTCAGCGCCCCAAGCACATTGACTGATTGGGCGCGCTCCATTGTCAGCCCCCAGGAAAACTCCGCTGCGAGGTGGAAGATCACAGAGGTCGATGACACGCACTGCTTGTCCGCTTCGCTGAGCCCAAGCCCCTCTATGCTGATATCGCCCTCAACGGCATGGATATAGGCGGGATTACCACCCAGTTGACCTACCTGTTTTCTAAGACGCTCAATGTTGCCAGGGGTGCGCATAAGCACCCAGGTCTTGTACCCTGCAGCAGTAAGACGGGCCAGTAAATGTTGCCCCACAAATCCACTGCCGCCTGTGACGAAGCATTCCACGCTCATGCCTGATCCCTTGTTTGGATAATGGGTGCAGGCTAAGGTGTAGAGCACGCTCTACAGTCAAGGAGTTTTTAGTATGAACGTTGGAGAATTAGAGCGCCGCAGTGGCGTCGGTCGGCATACATTGCGCTATTACGAACAGCTCGGGCTTATCGTGGCACAACGACAAGCCAACAATTACCGCAGTTACAGCGATCAGACGGTTGTTGACCTGGCCTTTATTCAGAGCGCCCAGAGTGGCGGTTTTTCCCTCGCTGAGATTGGAGAAATTCTTGCAGCCAAGCGAGGCAATAAGATCGATTGCGCGCAAGGCGCAGCTTTAGTTGCCAGCAAGATGGTCGAAATTCAAGCGAAAATCGCCACCCTTCAAGCCGCTTATGTCTTTCTGAACGCAGAGCATGCGAAGCTTGAAGCCAGTGCCATTGCCAACGGTCTGATTACTCCCTTAGCTGCACATCTGCATGCCTCTACGCCATAACCTCCCGGCAAGGCCATTCGCAAGACCAGTTGCTTCCAGGCCTTCACAGGCCTGCCGGGAAACCTTGCGGCCAATCAGCCAATTACTGCCGGTGTCGAATGGTCGCTATGGGTCGGATAGCGACGGTCATACCTCGACCGCCGCTGTAAGTTGTCAGACCTCCGTCTGCTCCGCCATCTCCAATGCGTCATCGACCTCAATGCCCAGGTATCGCACCGTGCTCTCAAGCTTCGTATGGCCTAGCAGGAGCTGAACTGCTCTCAGATTCTTCGTCCTGCGATAGATCAGCGATGCCTTCGTACGTCTCATCGTGTGGGTGCCATACATGGCTGGATCAAGGCCAATAGCTTTTACCCAAGCTTTGACGATTCGGGCGTATTGCCGGGTAGAGAGGTGCAGTGAGGCGTGTAGCCGGCTTGGAAAAAGGCAATCCTCGCTATGGAGATGGGCTTGATGTATCCAGGCCTCCAGAGCCACCCGCGTTTGCTCAGTAATCTCAAACTGCACGGGGCGCTGGGTTTTCTGCTGCATCACTATTGCTCGCGATGACACGTGCTCCCCATGCGCAACGTCGCGTACACGAAGCTTGGTCAAATCGCAGGCTCGTAGCTTGCTGTCGATGGCCAGATCGAAGAGAGCTAAATCACGAGTTTCCTCCGCGATTTGGAGCCTTACCCGAATGGCCCAGATATCTTTGAGTCGGAGCGGGGCTTTCTGCCCGACCAATTTTCCTTTGTTCCAAGGTTGATGGCTGCCGGTCGTAATGGTGTTCATGGCTTGTCCTCCACGTGAGGGAGGACAAGGATGGTCATCCCGATCCAGGGGCGCTAACCGACCCAAAGCTACCCGAGGGACAAGTCAGCAGTGCTGACCTGAGCAGACATTTCGTCTTATGTCTCAATCATTCATGATGCTGCTCTGGAAAATGCGAAAGTTAATAAATTTATGTTTGATCAATACTTGAAACGATGGGAGCTGACCATCGACGGTGATGCTTTCGCCTCGCTGAATGGACATCTACTGCCCGTTCGCCACCACGGCCTGCCAGCCATGCTCAAAATCTCGCAAGCGCTAGAAGAGCAAGCAGGCAACCTGCTTATGGCTTGGTGGGACGGTGAAGGAGCAGCTCCCGTGCTGGCACATGACGGTGAGGCCTTACTCATGGAGCGGGCGAACGGCTCGGTCTCCCTTGGGCACATGGTAAGCTGCGGCCAGGACGACGAGGCTACTCGTATTATCTGTGCGGTGGTCCGCCGCCTCCACATCCCTCGTACAAAACCGCTACCTGCTTTGGTCCCCCTGGTTAAACGGTTCGAAGCCTTATGGAGCGCAGCGGCAACGCACAGAGGTGTATTTGAACAAAGCGCAGAAACCGCCCGCCAACTTTTTAGGTGCCCTCGCGAAGTCACGGTACTGCATGGCGATATCCATCACGGAAATGTCTTGGACTTTGGCCCCAAGGGATGGCTCGCTATCGATCCTAAGGGACTGTACGGTGAGCGCGGCTTCGATTACGCGAATATTTTCTGCAATCCGGATATCAAAAGCGCTTTGGCTCCAGGTTGTTTCGAGCGCCGTATAGGGGTCGTGGCACAAGCTTCCGAAATTGATCGCCGCAGGTTGTTGCAATGGGTGCTCGCCTGGACCGGGTTGTCAGCAGCCTGGATGCTCGAGGACGACATTGATCCGAATGTACCCCTTGAGGTGGCGAAGCTTGCAGCGTTGGCGCTCAGTTTGTGAGTTTTACGGTAGGGCGAGGCCAGTGACGTTTCACAAATCAGAGAGCGTTCGACACAGGCAAGCCCTGTACTGATAATCAACGTCTCACAGGGATGCCCGGGAACGAATGTCATGGACTGTCTTCCGACGCTGATCACCGATCGGCTGGTTCTCACCCCTCTCCAATTGGAGGATTCACCCATCATTCAGGAGCTATTCCCCTGCTGGGAGGTGGTTCGCTACCTGGATCGTCGTGTCCCATGGCCGTATCCAGAAGACGGGGCGCTGGTTTATGTCCGAGATATCGCCCTGCCTGCTATGGCAGCAGGTCGTGAAAGGCACTGGATGATCCGCATGCGCAACGATGCTGGCTGCACCCTGGGTAGCATCAGTTTGTATGATCAGCCTGGAAACAACAGAGGCTTCTGGCTCGCACCACAGTGGTGGGGAAAGGGCTACATGCGTGAGGCATGCCGGATTATCAATGCCTATTGGTTCGAGACACTGTCGCGTCCGGTCATGCAGGTTCCCAAAGCTGTTGCCAACGACGCATCTCGCAGGGTCTCGAAACATGAGGGTATGCGCTTGGTAGACGTGCGGGCAGGAGAATTTGTATCTGGACTGATGGAGGTCGAAATATGGGAGATGACTCGTGCTGACTGGTTAGAAAGGTCAATTGCCGGCCGCTAGTTTTTATGCACTCAGTCGCCGCCATCTGAGCAGTTGGGTGACGGTCAGATTGATGGGGATAGACCACTCGCGCGAATGCCAGTCATAGGTCGATTCCGTGATGCCATAAGTGGTGGTGCAGCCTTGGCGAGTGATGCAACCCGTGCCACCGCAGCGGCGTTAAAGAACGGGTTCAAAACGTAAGCATTTTCCCGATTGTCCAGAAAACCTCACCTACACTGCTTCAAGTTCGATGAAGGCGGCCATGCTGCAAAGCAGCGGGCTACCGGCAGTCTCTTGCCCACAGGAGATCCTCATGGATGCCATTGAGGGATTGATGACTCGGATGGTCACCTGTCTGAAGCCTTGCCTGCTAGTCACAGCCATTGCCGCTTGTACTGTCGTCACCGCGCAGGCAGCAACCGAACCCTTGGGCGGGCAACCCCCAGCGGGAGCCACCCCTTCGGTGAAGGACTTCGACTACCAGATCAAGTACCAGCGTGCGTTCGAAGCCATCCTCTGGAACATGCCGGCGATTGCCATCTATTCCTTCCGCCGTGCTGCCGAAAAGGATCTTGGCTACAAGGACAATGACATCATTGCCTACTCGGCAACGGCTAGCCCACAACTTGAAGCCATTACTGCCAATAGCACCACGCCTTACATCGCAGCCTACACGGACCTGCGCAAAGGCCCTGTGGTGCTGGAAATCCCGGCAGCCTCTGCGGACGGTAGCCTTTATGGCCAGGTGGTGGATGCCTGGCAACTCACCATCGCCGATGTAGGCCCGGCAGGGCTCGACAAAGGCAAAGGTGGCAAGTACCTGTTCACGGCACCTGATTACAAGGGTGAGGTACCCAAGGGTTATATCCATGTGGCCTCGCCTAACTACCGTATCGCCCTGGCGTTTCGCTCGGTGCCGCCCGCGGGCAAGACCGCCAAGGACGCCTACGAATACGCCAAGCGCCTGCGCATGTATTACCTGGCTGAAGCCAAGTCGCCACCGCAGCAGAAGTTCATCGACCCAGCCCATGAGCGCTACCCGACGCTGCCGTTCTACGACGAACGTCACTTCGAAGACATGCACGCGATCATGAGCGTGGAGCCAGTGCGCGAACACGACAAGGTCATGATGGGCATGCTGTCGTCCCTGGGCATCGTCAAGGGCAAACCTTTCGCACCGGACGAAACCGCCAAGAAGGCCATGCACCAGGCCGCCATCGATGCCTGGTTCTTCCTCCAGCAATGGTTCGACACCGAGATGTCCAAGCGCGTGTACTGGCCGGATCGGCACTACGTCTCGCTGTTGCAGCCGGATGCCAACCACAAGTTCACGTTCATCTACGATGATCGCATCGACCTGCTCGAACGGGCAGCGGAGTACTTCTGGTGCACCTACATGCCTAAAGTCCTCAGCGCCTCGCCGGCGACGTCGTACCAGATGGCGATGGCCGACAAGGACGGCAAACCACTGGAAGCCGGCCAGCTCTACAAGCTCGATGTACCCAAGGACATGCCGGTCAAGCAGTTCTGGGCGCTGACCGTATATGACCGCGCCACGTTCTCGTTCATCTACAGCGACAGCAACCGCACCACGTTGTCGTCGTTCGACGTTGACAAGATGAAGAAGAATGCCGATGGCGGCGTGACGATCTATGTCGGGCCGACGGCCCCGCAAGGCGAGGAAGCCAACTGGATTCCCACCTCCGGCAAGCGCCCATTGCCGGCCATGCGCTTCTACGGTCCCACCGAAGCGTTCAACAACAAGACTTTCAAGTTGCCCGACTTCGAACGGGTAATCCCCTGAGCACTGCCTACAACCTTGAAAAACCAAACCAAAGGGGCTGGCCCGCTGGCCCAAGGAGACTTGATGAAACCCATGGTGCTTGGAGCAGCCCTGCTTTCGCTTGCCGTGCCGGCCTTCGCACAGATCCCCGACAAGCTGGCGGAAGATGCCTACATCTATGGTTACTCCATGGACGAGGCCTACAAGTTCTTCTATGAGACGGCAGTCAAGACCAACACGCCGCTCAATCGCTTTCAGAACATCCGCCACCTGGCCGATGACACCTACGTCGATCACCCGACCATCAACAATGACACGCTGCACTTGATGGGCTGGCTGGATATCGCCGCAGAACCCGTGATCGTCAGCGTTCCGGACATGGAAAAAGGTCGTTACTGGATCCTGCACACCATGGACATGGGCCATTACACGACGTCCATGATCGGCTCCCGCACGCGGGACACCAAAGGCGGCCACTTCATGTTCGCCTCACCCCAGTGGAAGGGCACGGTGCCCGATAGTGTCACCGAAGTGATCCGTGTCGAGTCCAACCTGGTTAAATTGATGGGCAGGATCATGTCCACCGGGCCTGAGGACCAGAAAAAGGCGCTTGCCTACATGGATGACTGGAACGTCCGTACGCTTTCGGCCTACCTGGGCGAGCCCGGCCCAAAAGCCAAGCAGCGCACTTACCCCGACCCAGCCAAGACCAATTGGCTGCAACGGGTGAACTTCGTGCTGTGTGACGGCAACATGGGCCAGGCCGACAAGAAATGGCTCGACCAGTACAAGTCAGTCGGCGTCGAACCCTGCAAAGAAAACTTCACCAAGGAGCAGCTGGCAGCTGCGAAGAAGGGTGAGGAACTGGGCATGAAGCACATCAAGGACCTCGCTCCGAAGATGACCGACGCCGGCAAGCTGCTGGGCACCCGCGAGCAGTTGGGTGACGGCCCCCGTGACCTGTTCGCCGAGGGCACCTACATCGGCCAGTGGGGGCTGCCCCCAGATGAAAGTATCTACCTGCGCACCGAGACCGCTGCCGACGGTAAGCCGATCAATGGTGCCAATGGTAAGTCGTACGCCATGCACTTCAAGGCGCCCGAGGTCAGCCAGTTCTGGTCCTTTACCGTCTACGCCTCAGACAACCGCCTGATGGCCCACAACGCCATCAATCGCCATAGCCGCGGCGACCGCACACTCAAACCGGATGCCAATGGCGAATACACCATTGAGCTGAGCGCCAAGGGTGAAGAGAGCAACCCCAATTACCTGCCAATTCCGGAAAAGGATGCCTACATTGTCTTGAGGTTGTATGGCCCGAGCAAGGCAGTGCAAGGCGGCGGGTACAAGTTCCCGCCCGTCGAAGTGACCTCGCACTGATTCGTGCGGAGGGTATTGCATTCTCTGGTAAAGGCTTCTGAGGGTGCGCTCAGGAGCCGTTGAGTTACGCAGACGTCTTCGGGCCTGGCCCTTTCACACCTTGATTGCTCCCTTGACGCAAAAGAAACTTTTTCTAAACACGCAAATTAACCCCCGCCCCAGCTGACTGCTGGAGGCGTCTTGTGTGATCAGGGTTAGCCGTTATCAACCCAGAGCTGCCGGTCAGCAAGGATAGCAACAGGCCAGAACGCTGGAAGACGCTGTGCGTACGCACCGCAAGAGCATGCACCACTGCAATCATCAGGTGCTGGTGCGAAGCCACCTAGCGCGTGCAAGATACTTTCAGCACAGGCAGGGGCCAACATTATCTTCCGGGCAGCTTTTACAACACAGGCGCTACGATGAAAGAACACGCATACGCTGTTACCGTAAACTGGACGGGAAACACGGGTGAAGGTACTTCCAGCTATACGTCCTACCAGAGGGACTTCACTGTAGAAGGCCTGGGCAAGCCACAAATCCTCGGCTGCGCCGACCCGGCCTTTCGCGGCAATTCCAATCGTTGGAACCCAGAAGACATGTTGCTGGCCTCGATCTCGGCCTGCCATAAACTGTGGTATCTCCATTTGTGTGCGGTCAACAATGTGAACGTGCTGGAGTACGTCGACTACCCAGTGGCCCGGATGGTTGAGGGCGATGCACAGCAAAAGGGGCATTTCAAGGACGCAGAGTTGCGGCCTCAGATCGTCATCAGCAGCCAATCGGATATCGACCTCGCGATGCGTCTGCATGACGATGCTCATCATGAGTGCTTCATTGCCAACTCGGTCAACTTCCCCATCAAATGCAGGGCTGTCATTCACCATCAGCGCTAGATTCCCAGTGGGTCAGCAAGCTGGCGCATGCCACCGTGCCCGGTATCGCGCCAAGCAACGTTAATGCAGCGCTAATCGACTTCGCTTACACTCGCCGCATGAACCGCTTCTTGCGACTGGTTACCCTCTTCTTGCTGGTTATCGCGCTTCCTTTCAACGGGATGGCGGGTATCGACTCACCTATAGAACCGTGCCCCATGCAGGCCATGGGTATGCAAATGATGGCCGGCATGGAGCACGACTGCTGCCAGGAGCAAGATCAGGGCAAGTCCTCCCATCACGACACCAAAACCTGCAAGGTCGGCCAGGAATGTCGAACGGCGACTGCGCTCCAGGTCAGCATGCTGGAGCCTGTGTTGACCTTCGCTACCTCGCACCCTGCCGATACCTATACCGAAAGCCTGGTAGCCAGCGCCCCGCCTGACCACTGGCGCCCTCCTCGGGCCTGATTCCTTCGTAAAACCTCACACGATTGTTCTGCCTTGGCGGCCGAACGATGGCATGCGCGTGCGCGCTGGTTTTTTCGAGGAATCATGCTCATGACTCCCCTACGTTTGCATTCAGGACGGACGCTTGCGCTCGGCCTGGTAATCCTGCTGCCGACGCTATCGGCGCAGGCCGCTTCATTTTCATTGGACGATGCGCTGCAACTGGCAGAGCGCAATGCCCCTTCGCTTCAGGCACGCCAGGAGCAGGTGTCGGCGACACGCAGCGCGATCCTGCCTGCGGGTGAACTGCCCGACCCTCGGCTGAATCTCGGGCTGCAGAACCTGCCGGTGGACGGCAGTGATCGCTGGAGCACAAGCCGAGACTTCATGACCATGCAGGTGGTTGGCCTGTCCCAGGACGTGCCCAACAGAGACAAACGCAAGGCACGGGTCGAAACCGCGCGGGCAGCGGTTGAACGCGCCGATGCCGAGGCGGTCCTGGAGCGTCAAAACGTACGCGCAGCGACGGCACAGGCGTGGCTGGCGGCCTACACGGTGCAGCGAAAGCTGCAGCAATTCGACGAATTCTACAAAGAGAATCAGCTGCTGACTTCGGCCGTCCACGCCCGCCTGGCCGGCGGAGGCGGTGCAGCAACCGATGCACTTGCTCCAAACCAGGAAATGGCTCAGTTGGACGCGCAGAAAGACCTGCTGCTAAGCCAGGCGAGCCAGGCGCGAGCCGCCCTCAAACGCTGGACCGGCCAGGACGCAGATGTGCAAGCACGCGCATTTCCTCAGTGGGCGGTAAATGCAACTGACTACCTGCATGCGCTACACGCCCACCCTGCGCTGGCGGTTTATGGCGCCATGAGCCGAGAAGCCGAAGCCCAGGTGCATCAGGCGCAAGCCGAGAAGAAGTCTGACTGGGGTTGGCAACTGGACTACCAACGGCGCGGGCCGGCATTCAGCAACATGGTGAGTGTGCAGGTCAGTTTTCAATTGCCCTTGTTCGCAGGCTCTCGGCAAGACCCGATGATCGCCGCCCGGCGTGCACAGGTGCGCCAGCTGGAGGACGAGCAAGACGCGGCCCTGCGGGAGCATACCGCGCAGCTGGAGGCAGACATGGCTGAATACCAGCGCCTGCAGCGTGCAGTGGCGCGAAGCCGAGACACCCTGCTACCGCTCGCCGAGGCACGCGTGCGTTTGGCATTGGCAGATTACCGAGCAGGCAAATCGGCCTTGAGTGAAGTGCTCGCGGCGCGGCGGCAGCGGGTAGACGCGCGGTTACAGGACTTAGACCTGCAAGGCCAACTGGCAGCGACAGCGGCACGTTTGCATTTCGCGTACGGCGAGGTGCGGGCATGAAAAGTACGTCTATCGGTCTGATCGCAGCCGTTGCATTGGCTCTGGGTGGCGGTGCGGGCTATTGGTTGGCAGCACGCGGGCAAAGTGCCAAGGCGCCGAGTTCAGAGGAGCAAAAGGCACTTTACTGGTACGACCCGATGTACCCGCAGCAACACTTTTCCGCACCAGGCAAGTCGCCCTTCATGGATATGCAGCTGGTGCCGAAATACGCGGGAGGCACCCCGGATGACACACGGCCCGCTGTGCAGATTACGCCGGGTATCCAGCAGAACCTTGGGGTCAGGCTGGCGACAGTTACCCAGGGTCGCCTTGAGCGCACACTGCAGGTCAGCGGTGTACTGGCCTTCGACGAGCGCGACTTCAGTGTGCTGCAAGCGCGAACCGCAGGGTTCGTCGAACGCACTTACGGGCGCGCCACAGGTGATGCAGTGACCAAGGGGGCACCGCTGGCCGATGTACTTGCGCCAGAATGGGTAGGGTTGCAAGAAGAGTTTCTGGCGCTGCGTCGTTCGGGTGATGCCGGCCTGCAGGCAGCCGCCCGCCAGCGCCTGTTGCTGGCGGGAATGCCGGCGACGTTGATTGACCGGGTCGCACGCAGCGGCAAGGTGCAGGCCCTGGTGACATTGGTTGCCCCCACCGCCGGTGTCATCCAGGCGCTGGAGCTACGCCCAGGCATGACCGTACTACCTGGCGCTACCCTGGCGCGCATCAACGGTGTGACCAACGTCTGGCTTGAGGCAGCAGTACCTGAAGCTCAGGCTCAGGGCTTGCGTGAAGGCTTGGCAGTGCAAGCCGAACTGCCCGCCTATCCCGGCCATGCATTGACCGGCAAGCTGACAGCGCTGCTGGCTGATGCGGACCTGCAAAGCCGTACCTTGCGGCTGCGCATCGAGCTGCCCAACCTCGAGGGTCGATTGCGCCCTGGCATGACCGCCCAGGTCACCCTGCATCCGGTTGGGCAAGCCGATGACAGCTTGCTGATACCTGCCGAGGCCGTGATCCGTACCGGTAAACGCAATGTGGTGATGCTTGCCGAAGATCAAAGCCACTTCCGCCCGATCGAAGTGGTGCTGGGCCAGGAAAGCGGTGGCCAGGTCGCCGTGCTGCAAGGGCTGCAGGCAGGCCAGCGGGTAGTGGCGTCGGGGCAATTTCTAATTGACTCCGAGGCCAGCCTCAAGGGCATCGAGGCTGCAACTGCGCAAGAGACCCCACTGGTACCTGCACAACCGCCACTGCACGAGGCAGACGGGCAAATTGTGCAGATAGACGGCAAGCAGCTCACCATCGCCCATGGCCCTTTCATCACCTTGGGCATGCCTGGAATGACCATGACCTTCCCGGTGGCCGACTCCGTGATGCTCGCCGGGCTGAAAGTGGGTAGTCGCATTCACTTTGGTATCCGCGAACGTGACGAAGGCATGGTGATCGAGCAGATCGATGCGCAGGAGAGTCAGCCATGATTGCGCAACTGATACGCTGGTCGGTGGGCAACCGGGTGCTGGTTCTATTCGCCACGTTGTTTTTGGTGGCCTGGGGCGTGCTCTCGGTGCGTAGCCTGCCAATCGACGCGTTGCCGGACTTGTCGGACGTGCAAGTCATCATTCGCACCTCCTACCCTGGGCAAGCGCCACAGATTGTGGAAAACCAGGTGACCTACCCACTGACCACCACCATGCTCTCAGTGCCTGGCGCCAAGACAGTGCGCGGCTTCTCGGCCTTTGGCGACAGCTTCGTCTACGTGTTGTTCGAGGATGGCACCGACCTCTACTGGGCACGCTCGCGGGTCCTGGAGTATCTGAGCCAGGTGCAATCGCGCCTGCCTGCGTCGGCCAAACCCATACTCGGGCCAGATGCCACAGGTGTGGGCTGGATTTATCAATACGCGCTGGTCGACCGCCGTGGTGGTCATGACCTGGCGCAACTGCGCAGCCTGCAGGATTGGTTCTTGCGCTTCGAGCTCAAGACCCTGCCTGATGTCGCCGAAGTGGCGAGTATCGGCGGCATGGTCAAGCAGTACCAAGTGGTGCTCGACCCGTTGCGCCTGGCCACGCTTGGCATTACCCAAGCGCAGGTGACGGATGCCATCGCCAAGGCCAACCAGGAAACCGGCGGGGGTGTCCTTGAGCAAGGTGAGGCGCAATTCATGGTTCGTGCTTCGGGTTACCTGAAGACACTCGATGATTTGCGCGCCATCCCCCTGCGTCTGGCCACCAATGGCGCACCAGTAACGCTTGGCGATGTCGCCACCGTACAGCTTGGGCCAGAGGCGCGCAGAGGGATTGGTGAACTGGATGGCCAGGGCGAGGCCGTGGGTGGTGTGGTCATTTTGCGCAGTGGCAAAAACGCAAGGGAAGCCATTGCCCGCGTCAAGGAAAAACTCGAAGCGTTGAAGAAGGGCCTGCCCGCCGGGGTGGAGCTGGTCACCACCTATGATCGCAGCCAATTGATCGACCGCGCCGTGGACAACCTGAGCCAAAAACTGCTCGAAGAGTTCATCGTGGTCGCACTGGTGTGCGCGGCGTTTCTCTGGCACCTGCGTTCATCACTGGTGGCGATCGTCTCCCTGCCAGTGGGGGTGCTGATTGCACTGATCGTCATGCGCCATCAGGGGATGAACGCCAACATCATGTCACTTGGCGGCATCGCTATCGCTATCGGTGCAATGGTCGACGCGGCAGTGGTAATGATCGAAAACGCACACAAGCATGTCGAGGCCTGGCATGCCCGCAACCCGGGGGGCCAGCTGCAGGGCGAACAACACTGGAAGGTCATGACCGAGGCGGCAGTCGAGGTGGGGCCGGCCCTGTTCTTCAGCCTGATGATCATCACACTGTCGTTCGTTCCGGTCTTTACCTTGCAGGCCCAGGAAGGACGGTTGTTCGCACCGTTGGCGTTCACCAAGACCTACGCCATGGCTGCTGCCGCAGGGCTGGCGGTGACGCTGGTACCGGTGCTGATGGGCTACTGGATTCGCGGCCCGCTGCCAGCGGAGGCGCGCAACCCGCTTAACCGCGGGCTGATTCGGCTGTATCGCCCCGCGCTGGAGGTTGTGTTACGCCGACCAGGCATGACGCTGATGGGTGCACTGCTGATCCTCCTCAGCAGCCTGTGGCCATTGAACCATTTAGGCGGGGAGTTTCTACCGCCGTTGGACGAGGGCGACCTGCTGTACATGCCCTCTGCGCTTCCTGGGTTATCCACCCAAAAAGCTTCACAGTTGCTGCAGCGCACCGACCAGCTGATTCGGACCGTGCCCGAGGTGGCCAGCGTATTTGGCAAAGCCGGGCGCGCCGAATCGGCGACCGACCCCGCGCCGCTGGAGATGTTCGAAACCATCGTGCGCCTGAAGCCGAAAGACCAGTGGCGACCGGGTATGACCAGCGAGAAGCTGATTGAAGAGCTCGACCGGACAGTTCAGGTACCAGGGCTGACCAACATCTGGATTCCGCCCATACGAAACCGGATCGACATGTTGGCTACCGGCATCAAGAGCCCCATTGGCGTGAAAGTGGCTGGCAGCGACCCCGGGCTGATCGATCGCGTGACACTGGCCGTCGAGCGGGCAGCGAAAACGGTGCCCGGCGTGACCTCGGCATTGGCTGAGCGCTTGACTGGCGGGCGCTACATCGACCTCGATATCGACCGTCAGGCGGCAGCGCGCCACGGCCTGAACATCGCAGACGTGCAAGCCATTGTTGCCGGAGCCATCGGTGGTGAAACCATTGGCGAAACGGTTGAAGGGTTGGCGCGCTATCCCATCAGCGTAAGGTACCCACGGGAATGGCGAGACTCCGCCGATGCACTGCGTCAGTTGCCGATCTACACAGCCCAGGGCGGGCAGATCACCCTTGGTACCGTCGCACAGGTGCGCATCACCGATGGTCCACCGATGCTCAAGAGCGAGAACGCCCGCCCTTCGGGCTGGGTTTACATCGACGTACGCGGTCGTGATCTGTCGTCCGTGGTGGCCGACCTGCGCCAAGTGGTAGAGCGCGAGGTGAAGCTTGAACCCGGCATGAGCCTCAGCTACTCCGGCCAGTTCGAGTATCTGGAGCGTGCCAATGCTCGCCTGACGTGGGTGGTACCGGCAACGCTGGCGATCATTTTCGTTCTGCTTTACCTCACCTTCGGCCGTATGGAAGAAGCGCTGCTGATCATGGGTACCTTGCCCTTCGCCCTCACCGGTGGTGTGTGGTTGCTTTATCTGATGGGTTTCAACCTGTCGGTGGCCACGGGTGTCGGCTTCATCGCCTTGGCAGGGGTGGCCGCGGAGTTCGGCGTCATCATGCTGCTCTACCTGAACAACGCCTGGGCCGAGCGCCTAGCCAAAGGCGAGCACACGCAAGCAGCGCTGCTGGACGCGATTGGCGAGGGTGCCGTGCATCGTATTCGCCCCAAAGCCATGACCGTGGCGGTAATTGTCGCAGGGCTGCTGCCGATTCTCTGGAGCGACGGCACCGGCAGCGAAGTGATGGCGCGAATCGCTGTACCGATGGTGGGCGGCATGCTGACTGCACCCTTGCTCTCGCTGTTCGTCATCCCCGCAGCGTACTGGATGATCCGACGCCGACAGGTTGACGGCTTGAAGGTAGGGGCAAGGTGAGGTTCGATTTCCCTATGGAGGGGAGCGCTGCGACGATCGAAGACATCCGCAAGCACTAACCCTCCGGTTGCTCATCCTGTTTGCCAGAACCCAGCAAACAGGATGAGTTTCAAGTGACCTTTGGGTGCAGTCCACGCAGGTGTCGGTCATCTGCACGGCCTGGCAACCGGCTAGGAAAGCCCATTGAGCATGTCCTGAACCTGTTGCGTCGCCTGGCGGGTACTTTGCGCGAGTTTCTTCACTTCATCGGCAACCACCGAAAACCCTCGCCCCACCTCGCCCGCCCTGGCGGCCTCGATGGCCGCATTCAACGCCAGAAGGTTGGTCTGCTCGGCGATACTTCGAATGACGCTGATCATCTGTGCGATACGCTCGTAGCTGGCTTGATTCTGCTGGCGCATCTGCGCTTGGCTGGCCTGGACACTGCGCTCATCGCTGATATCCCGCACAGCCCCGATCACGCGCACCAGCCGCCCTTGCTCGTTTCGCACTGCGCGCCCTCGCTCGCGGCACCAGATATAACCCCGCTGCTTGTGGCGCATGCGGTATTCGAACACGTACTCCGCCGCCTCAACCGGCGCGATGATCGCGGCATCGAAGACGCTCATGATGCCCGGCAGGTCGTCTGGATGAGTGATGTCGACCTGAGATTGCCAGCCATCAGGCAACTCTTCGGATGTATAGCCCATCAGGCAGCGGAACTGGTCGGAAAACCGCATGTGACTGGACGGGTGCCCGACATCGCCATGGGCTACCGAGATATCCCACACCCCTTCGGTAAGCGTGGTCTGCAACAACGCCCAAAGCTGCTGTTGATCCAGTAATACCTGCGCCTGCTGCGCAAGCTCGACACGTCGTGCGTCCAGTTCACGATTGCGCTCGACAAGGCCAGCTTCACGCAGCTCCGCTGCTCGCAAGCTAGCGCGAGCGGCCTCCAGTTCTACCTCTCGGGCTCCCAGCGACACTTCCAGCCGGCGCAACGCCAAAGCACTCTGCTGGCGCTGCGCAACCACCTCGCTCAAACCTTGCAGCACCTCGGGACAACGCGCGAGCAGCGGGTAATCAAAGCGCTGTGGCACCTGCCCCGCTTGGGCCTGGGCCAGTGCCTGGGAAAACGCCTGCATCCAGTGGACTTTCCTGAAAAACATGCACCCGCTCCTGCTGTGGTTTTCGACGTACAGGCGTACGCGCTCTGGACGTCATACAAAAAAACGCCGGCGGGAGGCCGGCGCTCAAATGCAGTACGTATGAAGTAAGAGATCGCCTGGTGAGGCAGCGCCACTATCCTCTACTGCCAGCCCCTATTGCTTGCTTGAACCTGCCAGCCAGCTTGTCCCTGCGTGACTTTCATGCGGTCCACCAGAGCATGCGCATTTGGCGACATGCACCGTGCATCAGCTAATTGCACGCATACTCATGAAGACATGTCCGCCATCGCCGCTTCAGGAGGTTGCCACCATGCTTGACCGGGTCATGGATGCACTGCGAGACAATCCCGAAATCGCTGTATTTCTCGCCATTGCCCTGGGCATCCTGCTCGGCCGTATCAAGCTGGGCAGTTTCCATCTGGGTTCTGTCGCTGGCGCACTGCTGATGGGGCTGCTGATTGGTCAGATCGGCCTGCAAGTGCCCCACGAACTGAAATCGGTATTCTTCGCCTTGTTCATCTATGCGGTCGGCTTCAAGAGTGGGCCGGAATTCTTCGGCAGCCTCAACCGCGGCACGTTCAAGCTGGTCATTCTCTCGCTGGTGCTGTGCGGCACTGCCCTGGCAGTGATTCTGGCGATGAACGCGCTGTACGGCTTCGATGCAGGCTTTACCGCAGGCCTGGGCGCCGGCGCCCTGACGGACACGGCGATCATGGGCACGGCCAGCAGCGCGATCGCCCAATTACCGCTGGACGCGGCAGCCAAGGCCGAGCTCAACAGCCACATGGCTGTAGCCTATGCGATCACCTATGTATTCGGCACCGTCGGGCTGATCGTCTTCGTCGGCAGCCTGGCGCCACGCCTGCTCGGGGTGGACTTGCGCAGCAGCGCCCAGGCGCTGGAGCGTGAACTGGGCATTGAACGCAATGAAGACGCCATCAGCATCCCTTATACCCGCATCGTCGTGCGCGCCCATCGGCTCACGGCCGCCCATGCAGCCGGCACAACCATCGCCGATGTGGAGGCGCTGCACCCGGCGCTGAGCATCGAACGCGTCACCCGCGCCGGGCAACACCTGGAGCGCGACCCGGCATTGCGCCTTGAACGTGACGACATCCTGGGCATATACGCCCTGCGCGATGCTGTGAGCGATCTGCACGGCTGGATAGGCCCGGAAGTGGATCACCCGCAAAGCCTGTCGTTCGCCACCCGCAGCGCCGACATCGTGCTGACCAGCCGCCACCTGGCCGGTCGCAGCCTGCATCAGGTGAAGGCCGCACTTACCGGTTCCGAGCGCATGGGTTGCTTTCTCACGGGCATCACCCGTCAAGGCCTGCCCCTGCCCCTTTTGCCGGAAACCATTCTGCGTCGGGGCGATGTCATCAGCCTTACTGGGCGAGCCAGCAGTGTTGACGCATTGGCCGCGCAACTGGGCCGGATCCGACACGCCAGCTACCGCAGCGATATCGCCATCCATGCGCTGGGCCTGGTTGCCGGTTCACTGGTGGGGCTGCTGTCTACTCACATCGGCATGATTCCAGTGGAACTCGGCATCGGCGGTGGCGTGTTGCTAGCCGGGCTGTTGATCGGTTGGTACAACTCGCGACATCCCGATCTCGGCGCCCTGCCACCTGCCGCACAGTGGGCGTTTTCCGAGTTTGGCCTGACCGCCTTCGGCGCGGTCGTGGGCTTGCTGGCCGGGCCGGCGGCGCTGACGGCGGTCAGGGAACAAGGCATGGCACTGTTGCTGGCAGGCGCACTGGTGACCCTCATTCCGCCGCTGGTCACACTCTACGTTGGCCGCTACGTGCTGCGCTTGCATCCGATGATCCTGTTGGGCGCGCTGGCCGGAGCACAGACCGAAGCGGCCTCGATGAACAAGATCATCGAGCAGTCGGGAAGCAATACCCCAGTCATCGGTTTCACCGTCTGCTATGCCGTCTCCAATGTGCTGCTCGCAGTATGTGGCCCGATCATCATCGCCTTTGCCTGACGCCTCGACTTGCCCGCCGGCAAGTGTCGTCTAAAGTACTGACTCACAGTGCCAGCAGCTGCTTCTCATTCAGAATGTGAAATTGTCGTGAAAAGAGTGTGCCCGGCGCCAGCTGCCTGATTTCAACATGGCTACCCTGCTTCTACTACGCCTCAACGTTCGCTGGTAGTTGCCATAAAACGGTACAGCGCTTCAGTCACAAGGAGCGTCTGATGGAATCGTTGTACTGCCTGCGCCGCTCAGCAGCCCTGTTGCTTTGCACGGCATCCTTGTTCGGCAATGCGGCCTGGGCTGGTGGCATCCTCATCTATGAAGCCGGCCAGGAGGGCAACGGCCTGGCCAATGCCGGGTCTGCCGCACTGGCCACCGACCCCAGCGTGCTGATGAGCAACCCGGCGGGCATCACCCGGCTTAAAGGCACTCAAATTAGCGCCAACGCCCAGGTCATTCTTGGCGACCTGCGTTTTTCCCGCGACGCCGGCAACCAGTTCGACGGCAACGAAGGCGGCAATGCGCTGCAATACCTGCCCGGTACCAGCCTGTTCATCAGCCACCAGCTCGACGAGCGCTCTGCCATCGGTTTCGGCATGTATGGCAACTTTGGCCTGGCGCTGGACTACGACGACGACTGGGCCGGCCGCTATTTCACCCAGGAGGCCGCAGTGATTGGCGTTTCGATGCAACCGACCTGGGCCTACAAGTTCACCGACGACCTGTCCATCGGGGTTGGCCCGCGCATCATGGTCGGCTACTACCGCACCGAGATGGCCATCAACAATAACCTGCTGGGCCTGGCCGACCGGCCCGATGGCCAGCTGGAGTACAAGGACACCGATGTCGGCGTAGGCGTCAACCTGGGCCTGTTGTACCAGCTTGATGCCCGCACCCGTGTGGGCCTGGCCTACACCAGCAAGGTCAAGCTGGAGTTCGAGGACAAGCCGCACCTCAAGGACATCGACAACCCGCTGCTCAACGTCGCCCTGCGCCGCCTCGACGTAGATTCGCTGGAGCTCGACCTCAACGTGCCGCAAACCGTCACCTTCAGCATCGCCCACGAGCTGGACGACCAGTGGACCCTGCTCGGCAGCCTCAACTGGCAGGACTGGAGCGACTTTGGCGACGTCGGCGTGGAGGTGGACAGCGACGCTGGCGGCACCAGCCGCACCGTCGACCGCCAATACAAGGACACCTGGCATGCCTCCGTGGGCGCACAGTACCAGGCCACCCGACAATGGCGCTGGAGCGTCGGCCTGGGTTACGACAGCTCGGCCGTGGACGATAAGGACCGCACGGTCGACAACCCCATGGGCGAGGCCTGGCGGTTGGCTACCGGGGTCAACTACCAGGTCGATGAGGGCCTGGAGCTGCACCTGGCCTACACCTTGGTGTGGCTCGGCGACATGGACGTCGAGCAGACCAAGGCGCGCTCGGGCAACACGCTGTCAGGCAGCTATGACAACAGCGCTTTGCACATCATCGGCGGTGGCGCCACCTGGCGCTTCTGACGCCCCGGCAAAGCGGTGGGCATTGATCAACGCAACGAAGGAGAAGCTGCATGAACACCAAGACATTGGCTGCATCGCTGTGCCTTGCAACCCTCATGCTGCAGGGGTGCGCCAGCAAGTACGTGGAGTCCGACCAGTATTCAGGGTTCCTGAAGGACTACAGCATCCTCAAGGAAGACAAGTCGCCGTCCGGCGCGCCAGTCATGCGCTGGATCAAGCCCGGGGTCGATGCCAAGCGCTACACCAGCGTGTATATAGAGCCAAGCCAGCTCTACCCCAAACCGCAACCGACCGACAAAGTGCCGCAATCGACCTTGACGGGGATCACCCAGTACTACGACCAGACCCTGAAGAACCACTTCTCCCAGGTATTACCGCTGGCCACCAGCCCTGGTCCGCGCGTACTGGTGGTGCGCCCGGCGATAACGGCGGTGAGCGCCCAGACCAAAAGCCTGCGCCCTTATGAAGTCATTCCGATTGCGTTGATCGCCGCAGGCATCAGCACCGCCACCGGTATCCGTGACCAGGACACCAGCATCGCCACCGAAGCGGCGTTCCTTGATGGTGACAGCAACCAGGTGGTGGCCGAAGTGGTGCGCAAAGGTGCAGGTACCGAGCTGGATGACTCATCCCAGGTCATGCAGGCAAAAGACGCCAAAGCCGTACTCGATGGCTGGGCCAAGGACATGGTCGGCTCCTTCCAGGCATTGCGGAAATAGGCCGCTTCCCTCAAGCACGGCCCTGCCCAGGAGCGTGCAGGCCCGCCCCCGGTCACTGATGAGGCGCGATTCCATGGACAGCATTCGCGGCAGCGCATTGCTGCAATATGACCAGCTACTGGTCGAACACGGTGCTGCGCAGCGGGACTTTCTGGCCCCGCTGCACATTGCCCCGGATGTGGTCGGCAACTACGGCAAGCACCTACCCTACCTGAGCCTGGTGCAACTGTTCGAAGGCAGCGCGCACGCCCTGAGCCTGCCCCGCTTCGGCCTGGAGCTGGCGTTGCGCCAAGGCTCGACCCTGGTCGGCCCGCTGCGCCACCTGGCCAACTCCGCCCCCACCGTAGGCCACGCCCTGGTGGCGGTAATCCGTTACATGCGCCACTACAGCCCGGCTATCCACTTTCGCCTGGAACACCGCGCCGGGCAAGCCATGCTGTTTTTCGACAACGGCCTGCCGAGTTCCGAACAGACGCCGCAAATTGTCGAGAAATCAGTGATGGGGGCGCGGCTGCTGATTGGCGAGCTGCGCGGCGCGCCACTGCGGCCACGGGCGGTGACCTTGCGCCACGCCGCGCTGGGCGATGCCTCGGGCTACACACGTTACTTTGACTGCCCGGTGCTGTTCGGCCAGGCCCACAACAGCCTGGTGCTGGGGGCTGACGTACTGCAAGAAGCCTGCGTGCACCATGACGCCGACCTGCATGCCATCGTCCGCCACTTCCTGGAGAACCAGGCCGTCCCTTGCGACAGCCTGTTGGCCTCGGTAGAGCGCAAGATCCAGATGCTGCTGCCCGCCCAACGCTGCACCCTGGAACAGGTGGCGCTGGCCTTGAACATGAATTCACGCACCTTGCAACGGCACCTGGCCAGCGATGGTATCGAATTCGAAGGCTATCTGGACGGTATTCGCCGCTGCCAGGCACAACAGATGCTACGCAAGACCACCTTGTCTGTCGGGCAGATCGCCAACGAGCTGGGCTATCGTCGTACCACCTCGTTCTGCCGTGCGCATTTGCGCTGGTTCGATATCACGCCGCTTGAGCATCGACGGCAATACGGCGACCCGGTGATTGCCGCACTTTGAGTAACGCTCAGGCGTCCTTGCCATCGCCACCTGGCTCCCGCGCCGGCGCGGCAAACCACTTCTCACGCGGCACCCACTTCTCCTGAGCCGGGTCGCCCAGGTAATGCGGCGACATGATCTGCACGCCGTATTCATTGAATACATCCTGGATGTTGGCGTGCAACAGGCTCAACAGCTCGGCGCGCGGCCGTGGCTCGCTGGGCACCGCTTGGCCCACCAGGCGGTATTCGGGGTAAAAGTCCGAGAGCCCGGTCTGGAACACCTGCGGCCTGGGTTTGGCAAGAATGCCCTCGGTGCGCTGCGCGGCCTCCACCAGCATCGCCTCGACCTGGCGCCAGGGCGTGTCATAGCCGATGGTGACCACCGTATCGACGATGTACCCCTGGCCCTGCACCACCCGTGAATAGTTGCGCGTCACCGACCCGGTGATCATCGAGTTGGGCAGCGTCAACACCTCGCCCAAACCGGTGCGGATGGTGGTGTTGAACATGCCCACCTCGGTCACCGTGCCTTCGTTATCCCCTACCCGCACGTATTCACCGGCCTTCAGTGTGCGCGAATACGTCAGGATCAGCCCCGCCGCAGCCTGCCCGACCACGCTGGAGGCACCCAGCGAAATCATCAGGCCCAACAGCACCGAAAGCCCTTTGAAGGCATCGGTACCAGAGCCCGGCAGGTACGGGTAAGCCATCACCAGGGCAAACAGCCAGATCGCCAGTGAAGTTAGCCGGGTGGTGGGCTGCAAGGTTTCTTCGGTCAACCACTTCAGCGTACCCGGGCGGGCCATGCGCTCCAGCACGCGGCGGCTGAAGCCGCTGATGCCGCGGGCGATGAAAAAGATCATGACGGCCACGGCAATACCGGGAATGGCATGCAGAATGCCGTCGAGCAGGTAGCGCAGCAGGTCGAGCAGATGCACGTTGAGGCTTTCGCCCCACGGCCGGGTATAGGGGAATTGCGACAGCACGAAGCTCAGCCACTGGTAGCCAAGCAGCAAGACGATCACCCAGTACATCAGGCGCAGCAGCCGGTCGATCACAAAGTACACATACTGCATGTCGAACAGCGGCAGTTGGCCTACCTTGATCTGCCGGGCTCGTTCTCGCATCAATTGCGGCAAACGGCCGCGCAGTCTGCGTCGGCCCAGGTTGGCAGCCTTGATCAGCAGCACGAACACCAGTGTCGCGACGGCGGAAAAGCCCAGCGCCTTGAGCAGAAAACGCAGGCTGCGCGCCTCGCCGGTTTCATCCACGACCTGACGCAACGTGGCCGCAGCCTGCTCGGCCGCCTCCCGGGTGTCGCCACCCTCCACGCCCAGGTCCTGCGGGGCGACGATGAAGGCCCGCCGCCCACCTAGCAGCACCAGGTGGCTGTTGACGATGGGGTCGACGCTGACTTTCAGCTCGTCGGTGCCGCGCAATGCCTCATCGATCACCGCCGTCGCCCGCTGCGCGCGCGCGGCCGGGGTCTCGCCGAGCAAGGTGGCGTGGAAGGTGAAGATGCTGCGGTTGGCGATGCGCAGTTCTGCCGGTTCACCCGGCACGCCATCGGTCGCGCTACCCACCGCATCCTTGCCATGCCCCGCCAGCGGCAGCAAGGCACACAGCATCAACAGCGCAGTCAACAGACGGTTCATTGCTCACTCCCTGGCCGATAGTCCTGTAGTGATAGCACAGGCTTCACTGGCCGGTACTGGGGCCAAGGAACCAGCGATAATACGGGTTGCCGCCGTCGCTGCGGGCCAGTTCGCGGGCTTCCCGCGCCCAGGCCTGGCGGTTGCCGTTGTAGGCATGCAAGCTGAGGCTGTAGAAAAGTGCCAGGCTGCGCCACTGGTCACTCACCGCGCTGGCGAAGCCTGGTTCCGCGCCCTGCAGCGGTGGCGTGCTGCGCAGGGCCAGCAAGGCTGGCAGCACACGGGTGATTTCCCGGGGGCGCACCCACGGCGCGTACTCGATGCGTGGCTGATCGTCGGTCACTGGCAATGCATTGCCGGCGTAACGTTCAAGCCCGGCACGGTCGGTAATCCAGGTGGCCAGCAAGGCCTCTGGCGAAGCGACACCCACCTCGGCCAGCGTCTGGGCCACGCTCGCTTGCGCCAGGCGCTGGCGGATACGCGGTACATCCAACTGCAATGGCTGCAATGAGCCGATCAGCAGCATTTCGTGGAACTCAGTGGTCCACAGCGTGGCATGGGGGAAGACATCGATGAAGCTGCGCACCAGCGAGCGGCTGTCTTCGTCGTTCTGGGTCGGCAAGGGCAGCCACTGCGCGACCAGGCCAGCAGGTTGCAAGCGGGCGGCGGCCAGCTGATAGAAGTTGCGCGAGTACAGGTTGACCACGCCGGCCGCCGAGGGTGGCGGTGGTTCCAGGGTGATCAAATCGTAGCGCTCCTCACTGCGCAGCAACTCACGGCGACCATCGCGCAAGCGAATGTCCAGGCGTGGGTCCGCCACCGCGGCATAGTTGCCTTTGAAACGGGGCGCCGCCTGCAAGACTTCAGGCAGCAATTCGGCCACCACCGGGCGCTCCAGTCCAGGGTAACGTAGCATCGCCCCGGCGGTGATACCGGTGCCAAAGCCGATCACCAAGGCCGAGCGCGGCTCGCCATTGTGGATCAGCAACGGCAGCAAGGCTTGCAAGCGCATGTAGCGCAGCGATGGCATGGCGTCGCCGGTATTGGAAACACCCTGGATGTAAAGGCGGCTGAAGGTTTGCCCCTGGCGCCCTTGGGTGACCACTGCCACCGTGCCGCCCTTGCCCTCATGGTAGTAGGTGAGTTGCCCGTTGCGTGCGCCTGGCAGCAGCTCGGCCAGGCGCTGCGGCGGCATCAACAGCACCACCAGCACGGTTGCAGGGGCCACCAGGCACACGGCCAACGCAGCAGGGCGACGTACACCCTGGCCACGCCACACCGCCACCAACCCTACCAGCACGGCCATTGCGGCAAGCGCCCCCAAGGCACGTACCAGGCCCAATTGCGGCACCAGTACGAACCCCGTGAGCAGCACGCCGGCGATGCCACCCAGGGTGTTGAGCGCCACCACCGCGCCCACATCCCGCCCCACATGACCGCTGTCCACCACCAGGCGCAAGGCCAGTGGAAATGCGGCGCCCAGCAATGTGGTTGGAAGCAACACCATGCACGCGGCCGCCACCGCGAAACGCGCGCACATGCCGAGCAGTTCGTTGCCAGTCAGCTGCAGGGCGAACAGTTCGGCCTGCGTCTGGGCCTGCACCAGCCAGCGGCCCAGCCCGGCAAGCTGCAACAGGGCAAGCAGCCCGGCAATGGCAATCAACAGCCCGAACACACCCCAAGGATCACGAATTCGGTCGGCACGCCTGGCATACAGCGCACTACCGGCCAGCAGCCCGGCCAGGTAAGTGGCCAGCACCACGGCAAAGGCATAGGACCGGGTGCTCATGAAGGGCACGATCGACTGGCTCCACACCACCTCGTAGCCCAGCGCCACTCCCCCGGCGATGCAATACAGGGCGATGGCCAGGCGTGCCTGCGGCGAGCGTGATGTCGACGAGGCATTGGCAAGCGGCGGCAAGCTCACTTCTCGCCGGTAAGAAAGCCAGGCACCCAATGCTGCCAGCAGGTTCAGGCTGGCAGCTGCGCAGGCGCTGCCTGTAACGCCAAGGCGCGGCAACAGTACGAAGGCCGCCGCTAGCGTGCCGGCAATCGCGCCAGCAGTGTTCGCCGCGTACAAGCGCCCACCCGCCTCTGCCAACTGCCCGGTGACAGGCGCCAGCGCGCGCACCAGTACGGGCAAGGTACCGCCCATGAGCAAGGCCGGTACGCCCACCAGCACGAAGGGCAGTGCCCAGGCCAGCAGGCCGGCACTGGCCTCGAGGCGGGCGAACGGTCCGGCGGCATGGGCCAGGCCAAGGGTGGCGCCGAGCCCCAGCAGCGCAACGGCGAGCTCAAGATAAACGTACAGGTGCACTGGGCGTTGCAGGCGGTCGGCCCAACGCCCGAACAGCAGGCCGCCAAAGGCAAGCCCAGCAAAAAAGGCACTGATACCGGTGGCGACGGCATGCACTTCCACGCCCACGACCAATGACAGTTGCTTGATCCACAGCACTTGGTAGACAAGACCGGCAGCACCGGAGAGGAACAGCAGCGTGGCAGGCAATGCGAGCAGTGGACGGGACTGGGTGCGAGGCTCACGGGAAACAGCGGAAGATGCTGCAGGTGATGCCATGAATGAGCGCCTTGTGCATGCGGGTAAAGATGCAGGAGCGAGCACGCCCGCCCCTGCGGTCATGGCACTACAGTGTAGACCTCACTGTTTGTTCATCTTTTCTTCAATTTTCTTGTCCACGTCAGCGCGGATCTGGTCGATGCTGAAGCTGGCCGGCCGCTGGCTAGGTGGGTACTCGACAAAGGTTTGCAGGAATTGCGCCGATTTCTTCACGCCGTTGAATATCAGATAGTCGTTTTTGGTCAGCCAGTCGTAGTACTGGTCAGACACTACGTCTGCCCGCTCGTATGGGTCCATCCGCAGATTGAACAGCTTCGGCACCCGCAGGCAGGTGAACGGTTCGCTCCATACCTTCAGACCACCTGGCGCACGCTGCTCGCAGAAAACGATCTTCCAGTTGTCGTAGCGCATCGCTACCAGGTCGCCGTCGTCACTGAAGTAGAAGAACTCGTTTCGTGCACTCTTGTCGCTCTTGCCGGTGAGGTAGTCGAGTTGGTTGTAGCCGTCCAGATGCACCTTGAAGTTCTTGCCACCGACATCGGCCCCTTTGAGCAAGCGGTCCTTGATATCAGTGTCACCAATGGCCGCAAGCAGCGTCGGGAACCAGTCCAGCCCCGACATCATCTGGGTGGAGACGGTGTCCGCCTTGACATGGTTTGGCCAGCGAATCATAGCCGGTACACGGAAGGCCCCTTCCCAGTTGGAGTTCTTCTCGTTGCGGAACGGTGTAGTCGCCGCATCCGGCCAGGACCACTGGTTCGGGCCGTTGTCAGTGGTGTAGACCACGATAGTGTTGTCAGCCACCTTGAGGTCGTCGAGGGTTTTCAAAAGCTTGCCCACGTCGCCATCATGCTCAAGCATGCCGTCGGCATACTCGTTACCCACCATGCCGCTCTGGCCCTGCATCGACTCGCGCACATGGGTAAAGGCATGCATGCGCGTGGTGTTCATCCACACGAAGAAAGGCTTGTCGGCCTTGACCTGTTTGTCGATAAAGTTGATCGCCGCCTGGGTGGTCTCGTCGTCGATGGTTTCCATGCGTTTCTTGTTCAACGCACCGGTGTCTTCGATCTTGCCGTCGGCGCTGGACTTGATCACACCGCGTGGTGAAGCGGCCTTGACGAATTCGGCATCATCCTTGGGCCAGTAAGGGCGCTCCGGTTCCTCCTCGGCGTTCAAGTGGTACAGGTTGCCAAAGAACTCGTCGAAGCCATGGTTGGTCGGCAAGTACTCGTCCTTGTCCCCCAGGTGGTTCTTGCCGAACTGGCCAGTGGCATAGCCATGTGCCTTGAGCGCTTGAGCGATGGTAACGTCGCGTGCTTGCAGGCCCACCGGTACGCCAGGCATACCGACCTTGGACAGGCCGGTGCGCAATGCCGACTGACCGGTGATGAACGTCGACCGGCCGGCGGTGCAGCTATTTTCCGCGTAATAGTCGGTGAACATCATGCCTTCCTTGGCAATGCGGTCGATGTTCGGCGTCTGGTAGCCGACCACGCCCTTGCCATAGGCACTGATATTGGTCTGGCCGATGTCGTCACCGAAGATGACCAGGATGTTCGGCTTGTCCGCCGCACTGGCCAGCCCCGCCCCGAACGTTGCCGTTGCCGCGAGGGCGGCCGCCGACAACCATGCTCTACTGGACTTCATAGCTACGCTCTCCGTTTCACGTCACTGCTGTCGTCCACGACTGCTGGCACGGCGATCACCGTGCTGCTGCGGCTGGTTGATGAATCATTGCGGTGTTTCAAAGGGGTAGACACGGCGCCATTCAGTGGCCATATCGACCACGGTCCAGCCCTTGGCCGTGGCTTGGTCCAGCGCTTTGTCCAAGCGACCGACCGAACTCTTGCGGTCATACGCCCACTCGCGGTGGGCATCGGTGTGGTGGACCAGCCCGGCAAAGCGTCGGCCCTTGCCCGCTTTAGTCCACTGCAGCATCTGCAGGTCGCCGTCGGAATTACCGAACGCCAGAAGTGGCCGGCGACCAATGATCGAATCGATGCTCACCGGCTTGCCCGGGCCGTCGTCGTTGTGCACCACCTTGGGCAAGCGCTGGATGCTCAGCTTGCCCTGTTGGTCCTGAAACGAAGCCTCCAGGGTCGTGCCGATCACCTGCTCCGGCGGGATGCCATACACCTCGTCGGCAAAAGCGCGCATGAAGGCGACCTCGCCACCTGACACGATGTAGGTCTTGAAGCCGTTGTCACGCAGGTAGCCCAGCAGTTCGAGCATCGGCTGGAACACCATCTCGGTGTACGGCTTGCCGGTGCGTGGGTGACGGGCACTGGCCAACCAACTGCGGCTGCGGGCAATGAAGTCCTCACTGCTCATCCCCGAATGAGTGGCCGCGACGATCTTGAGCATGCCGTCCATGCCTTGCGCCGCCAGCGCCTGGTGATCGTTCTCCAGTACCGCTTTGAACGGCTGCTGATTACGCCACTGCGGGTGCTGCGGCGCCAGGCGCTTGACCTCATCCATGGCGAACAGCACTTCAAAATACAACGGTTGCTCGCTCCACAGCGTGCCATCGTTGTCGAACACCGCGATGCGCTCGGCCGGGGCGACATAGTCGGGGCCACCTTGCTGGGTGACCGCGCCAACAAAAGCCTCGATGGCCTGGCGCGACGGCCCGTCACGCCAAGAGGCCAACGGCTCAGCGGCCAGCACCTGCAGGGCCGGCACCAGCAGCAAGACACATAACAGCGCACGAACGGAAGCGGTGCTCACCAGGACCTTGCGCATGGCCAATCATCCCTGCTTGAGTTGCCGACCTGACAGCTAGGCTGTCAGGGATTGAGTTGCTTGAGCGCGTGCTTGCCGACAGGCTTGGCTGGGTGCGCCTCAACCTGTTGCCGCAGGCTGTACAACAGGCTCAGCCTGGCATCGGCGGGGGGTGGCCGAAGGCGCCCGGCAGCATAGAAATCCTGCAAAAAGGCTAGCAAAGCCCCTTCGCTTTGCCTGCCACGAAGATGTTCACTTGACGACAGCGTGCGCTGGCCTGTGGCCCGACGCAGCCACAGATACATGGCATCCAGCCGTGCCGGCTCGCTGGCGCACTGTCGACGAGCCTGACGCCAGGCGTAGTTCGGTGAATTCAGCCAGGCCTGCTGGCGGCCAGCCCGCCAGCGCTTGAAGTGCAACAAGGCGCCCTGCCCCCAAGCGCGACCGGCCCAGCCCACCCCGCCCACCAGCAACGCCAGCAGCACCAGCACTACCCAATGGCTGGCGATGCTGATTTGCGCGCCTCGGCCAAGTGCGCGCAAATCTTCGCTCAAGGAGAACGGTGCCTGGTAACTGCCCTTGCCCACCTCCATGTTCAGCGCTGGCACCGAGGCCGTGCGCGGTTCACCACTCGCAGCGTCCACCCACGTCACTTCGATGGCAGGCAGCCGATAGTGCCCAGCGGCAGCGGCCACATAGGTCACGCTGTCCTCGCGCTGGCCGCCCAGGGTGCCACCGCGCCCGTCGCTGACCGGTGACACGATTGGGGTCTGCACGTAGCGCTTGAGGCCATCGACCTCGGCAAAGATCGGCGGCGGAATCAGCATTGCCTGGCCCCCGCGGGCCACGATGTGCAAACGGCGGGTGATACTGTCCCCGGCGCGCAGCGGCGTGTGCGAGCGCTCGATGGCCTGGCTGACGTCGAGCGCCTGTGCCACCAAGCGCTGTTCGCCATCGCCACCGGCCTGCCCTTTGGCGGCAAACGACAAGGGTTGGCTTTGCACTGTCTGCGCAGCGCTGGCCTGGCCAGGATGGACACGGATTGTCAGTGCCGGAACCGTGAACGACTGCGCCACGCTCGGTGTGATCTGATAGCGGTAGCGCAGGCCGAAGAAGGCTTTGCCATCGAGCCGCTGATTGAGGTGCTCAGCCTCGCCACCGGGCGGGCTGACCACGGCACCGGCCAACTGCAACACCGGCAGCTCCGGCGGCGCGGTGAACCAGGTGTCGACCAGCAAATCGACCTCGAGTGTCACACTGGCCCCGACCATGACCGTTGTATCCGGCACCAAGCGCGCCTGCACCCGTACCTCGGGCTCGGCGGCGATGGCAACGGTTGCCAGGCCAGCCAGCACCAGCACCACCAGGCGGATCATGGCGCCTCCTTGGCCGCTTGCTGCGCGGCGGCATCCTGGATCGAGAACTTGCGCTTGAGAAACTGCGCAGGGGACGTGGTGAGGTTGTTCAGCCACAGCTGGTCGGAGGCCGCCTGCGGCGTTTTCTGCTGTTGTTGCTGGTCGCCGGCGGCGGGTGTCTGATCCTCCACCACCTTGTCGGCCTTTTCGTCAGGCGTGCCGGCTTGCTGCTGGCCCTCATAGTCCTTGAGCAACGCCTCGGCCAGCGCCAGGTTGGCCTTGGCCTCGGCAAAGTCAGGTTGCAGGCGCAGCGCCTGGCGATATGCCGCTATTGCCTGCGGGAACTTGAAAAGCCGTACATAGCTGTTGCCCTGATAGAACCAGGCCGGTGCCGTGTCCAGCTTGCCCAGGTTCGCCAGCGCGGCCGGGTAGTCGGCCGCTTCGTAGGCGGCAACGCCCTTCCAGTAAGGGTCGCGAAAGTGCGCGGCGGCCTGCGGGTAACGGCCATGCTCGAATGCCCAGCGCCCTTGCTGGTCAGCCGTGAAAAACGCATCGGCCAATCCCCCGGCCCTGACGGGCTCAGCGCCTGTCCCCAGCAGCACGGCCAACAAAAGCCCCGGCAGCCAGTTCACCCGCCAGCCACGTCGCACGCTGAACAGCACCACCAGCAACAACGGCCAGCACAGCCAGTAACCGGCATCTTTCCAGTGCACCTGGTCGGCTTCGGCACTGGCGGCCTTGAAGTGCCGCTGGGCATGCAACTCGACCCAATCCAGGTCGTCATCGTTCAGCGATAAACTGCCCAAGGGCGCACTGGCAGCCTTGGCCAGGCCCTTGAGGCCCTGAACGTCAAAGCCCCCTAGCACCGGCCGGCCCAGGGTATCCAGGCGCGGCATGCCCTGGGCGTTGCGCAGGGGGCCGGTGGACTGGCTGCCGACAGCCAGCACCAACACTTGCAACTGCGTGCCGGCCAGCCGCTTGGCGATGGCGTCGAACTGGCTGGCATCGGCGCCATCGGTCAACAGCAGCAAGGTTCCAGGGGACTTTTCCGCCCCCAGCAGCTTCAAGGCCTCGTCGATCACGCCCAATACATTCTTGCCGGGCGCGCTCATCAAGTCGGTCGACAAGGCTTGGATAAAGGTATCCAGCAAGCCTGGGTCTTCAGTGCAAGGCAGCACCAGATGCGCACTGCCGGCATAGGCGATCAGGCCGGTACGCGCGCCGCCACGGCGCATGACCAGGTCGTGCAAGGTATGTCGGGCTGCGGCCAACCGGCTGGGCGGCACATCGTCGGCATCCATCGAGGGCGACAGGTCCACGGCAACGATCAGCGGTGCGCGGTCGTCGAGAAAATCAGGTGTGTCCTGCTGCCAGGTCGGCCCGGCAGCGGCAATGGCACTCAACACCAGTGCCGCCCCCAGCAGGTGGACCGGGCGCAGCCGCCGCGCGTGGGCCGGGGTGATCATCAGGTGCTTGATCAGGTGTGGAGCGATGATGCCGCTCAACTGATGCCGCAGATCGTGTCGGCGCAACCACACCAAGGGCAGCACAACACCCGGCACGATCAGCAGCAACCACCAGGGGCGAAGGAAGTGAAAGGCCGCAAGGTCGATGGTCATGCCTGCACCTGCGCAAGCCGTGCCCGGACCAGGGCCAGCAGTTGCCCCGCCAGTAGCAAACCGGCTGCCATACCCAATGGCCAGACGAACAAGTCACGCTTGGGCTGGTGGCTGAAGGTCTGCACCTTGTGCGGGGTCAGGCGGTCGAGGGTGGCATACACCTGTTGCAGCGCCTGGCGGTCGTCGGCGCGGAAGAATTGCCCGCCGGTGGTGCGGGCGATTGCCTGCAAGGTCGTCAGGTCGACCTTGGCGTCACCAGTCGCCTGCGGGTCGCCGATACCAATGGTATGTACCACGATACCGTTGGCCTGGGCCAGGTGGGCCGCATGGTCAGGGGTAATGGCACTGCTGGTGTCATTGCCATCGGTCAGCAGGATCAGCACTTTCTCCTGCTCTGGGGTCTTCTCCAAGGCTTTGATGGTCAAGCCGATGGCGTCGCCCAGCGCGGTGTTTGGCCCAGCCATGCCGATCCCCACCTCATCGAGCAACAGCAACAGGCTGGCATGGTCGAGGGTCAACGGCGCCTGCGGATAGGCACCGGTACCAAACACGATCAGGCCAATGCGGTCATCCTTGCGCCGGGCGATGAAGTCGCGCACCACGGACTTCACCGCGCTAAGGCGGTCGCTTTTAGCGCCATTGGCGTCGGTATAGTCGGTCGCTTCCATCGACTGGGAAATGTCGATGGCCAGCATCAGGTCACGGATTGGCTGCTCGCGCTGGATCGGCTTTTCCACCAGCACAGGCCTTGCGCAAGCGGCCACCAACAGGCACCACACCAGCAGGTTCAGCAGTACATGCCCTTGCCCGCTGCTGGCCCTCCCGGGCTGCTTGCCGACAGCGCGGCTCATGGCTGCGAAGAAGGGTACCCGCAACGCGCTACGGCCTTCCTGGTACGGGCTGAGCGCACGATAGGCCAACCACGCCAGCGGCAACAGCAGGAACACCCACGGGTAGTCAAAGCGCCACATGGTGCCCCTCGATCCAGCCACGGCTGGCACCGAACAACGCGTTCGCCTGCTGCGTGTCCAGCCGGCGCAAGGTCGCGTCCGGCGCGTAGGCAAGCAACTGCAGGGTGTCGGCAAAGCCCGATGGCAGCGGCCGGCGGGCGCGCTGGTCGAGGAAGCACTGCCATTGCGCGCCGGCCAAGCTCGCCACGGGCGGCGCATCCGGCATCGACAGCGCCACACGCTTGAGCAATTCGGGCAGTTCACGCAACGCCACAAGCCGTTGTTCACCCTCACTCGCTGCCAGCTCATCAAGCCGGGCCAGCGCTTCACGGCGGTACCGGTCGCGCCGCCAACGGTGCCAGCGCAGCGCCCCACAAAGGCAGGCCAGCAACAGCACCAGTACGCCAAGCACCCACCAGGCCCAGGTCTGCGGCAGGTAGCTGAACGGCGGCACACCCGGCGTCAGCTCGCGCAACTGGTCGATGGAGGGGGCGGCAGCGTTCATCGCGGCACCTGAGCCAGGCGGCCCAGCTCGCGGCGCAGTTGCTGCAGGCTGTCATCGGCGGTGCTGACCCGCATCAATGGCACCTGGCTACGGCGCAGCAGTTCGGCCACACCCTGCAGGCGCCCGGCAAGAAACTCGGCCAACGGCCGGTTGATACGCCGCTGGCCCACCGCCAGTTCGACCTGCTCGGCGCCTTGGGTGACATTCAACCGCCCCTTGTCCGGCACCTGCAGGGCAATCGGGTCATAGACCTGGATGGCGATCACATCATTGTGCAGGCTCAGCCGGCGCAACAACGGCAAGGTTTCGGCCGTAGTGCCGGCAAAATCGCTGATGATGCAGATCAGGTGGTCGTGACCGGCACTGGCGGCGCAGCTACGCAACACCTTGTCCAGCTGTGCATCGTTTTCCTGATCAGCGGCATAGGCTGACAGCCGATGATTGGCTTTGACCACTGCGCTGCACAACGCTTCAACCCGTGCTCGGCTGCGCAGGGGCCTTACATACTCTACCCGTTGGCCATCGAAGACCATGCCACCCACCCGGTCACCGGCGTGAAAGGCCACCCAGCCACAGATCGCCGCCAACTGCGCGGCGCTGACCGACTTGAAGTAACGCTGCGAGCCGAAGTACATGCTCATGCGCTGGTCGACCAGCACCAGGGTGGGCCTGTCACGTTCCTCGGTGAAGGTGCGCACGAAGGGCTTGCCATAGCGCAACGACGCGCGCCAGTCGAGGTGACGCAGGTCATCGCCGGGCAGGTAGCGGCGCAGCTCGTCGAAACTCAAGCCCCTGCCTCGCAGGCGTGAGGCATGGTTGCCGGAAAGGATGCTCGCAAGCGGCTGGCGCGCGACAAAGCTCAACCCCTGGGCACGGGCCTCCAGCGCCATCAACTCGGCAAGCGAGGCATAGGCGAAACCATCCGGCACTACCATGTTCGCATCCATGGGCAAGTCCGTCAGGCGGGAATGGCCACCTTGTCCAACAACCGGTCGATGACTTGGTCGGCCGCCACGCCATCGGTGATCGCATCATAGGAAAGCTGCAGGCGATGGCGCAGTACCGGGTGCACCACGGCACGCACATTGTCGGGCGAAACGAAATCCTGGCCGTTGAGCCAGGCATGCGCGCGCGACACCCGGTCAAGGCTGATGCCGCCGCGCGGGCTGGCACCGATCCTGATCCAGCGCGCCAGGTCAGGGTCATGCGTGGCGGGATAGCGCGTGGCATTGATCAGGTCGACCAGGTATCGGTCGATGGCCTGCGATACGTGCACCCGCGCCACCTCGCGACGGGCATCGAAGATCACCTGCTGGGCCAGGCGCGCAGGTTGCGCCGCCGCCTCATGACCGGCCTGGTCCTCTTCCCGCACCAAGCGCAGTACCTGGGTTTCATCTTCAGGGCGTGGATAATCGAGTTGCAGCTTCATGAGAAAGCGGTCCATCTGCGCTTCGGGCAACGGGTAGGTGCCTTCCTGTTCGATCGGGTTCTGGGTCGCCAGCACCATGAATAGCCCAGACATCGGGTAACTCTGCCCGGCCACCGTGATCTGGCGCTCTTCCATGGCCTCGAGCAAGGCTGCCTGGACCTTGGCCGGAGCACGGTTGATTTCGTCGGCCAGGATCACATTGCCGAACAACGGGCCAGGCTGAAAGCTGATCGTGTTGCCCTCGGCCGTCTGCTGCAGCACCTCGCCACCGGTGATGTCCGAGGGCAACAGGTCGGGGGTGAACTGAATGCGCCGCATCTGCGCGTCCAGGTGCGTCGCCAGTGCCTTGACCGTGCGGGTCTTGGCCAGGCCTGGGAGGCTCTCGAGCAGGACATGACCGTTGGCCAGCAGGCCTAACAGGACATGGCGAATGGTATCAGCCTGGCCGAGGACCTTTTCCGCGACCGATGCTTCCAGTGCCTGGACGTGTTCGTGGGTATTCACGGCAACGGTCCTTCGATGGGATGAGCGGTGTGGTAAATCTAGACGCGCACGGCAAGGCTGCAATGGGGTGTCGTGAAGAGAACATGGCAGCACTCACGGGTTGTTGCGCCAGTAAGGTTCGATCGCCTGCAACCGTGGATCGTCGGGCGCGGCCTCGCGCATTCGCCGCACATACGGGTAGGCCTGTTCACGCTCACCGGCCAAGGCATGCAGGTAGATCAGCGTATACAGCAAGTCGGCATCTTCAGGCGCTTGCTGCAGGCCGCTGCGCAAGGCCTGCAGCGCTTCGTCGCGGCGGTTCATGCGGGACAGCAACAGGCCCTGGTTGTAGCGAATACGCGAATTGCCCGGCAGCGCCACAGCTGCCTGCTCCATCCAGTCGACCGCTTCTTGCGGCTTGCTCCGCTCGACCAGTAACAGGGCCAGCATGTACGCCAGGTTGCCACGGTCCGTTGCCGGCATCTTGTCCAGCGCAACGCCTTCGCGCAGCAGTGTTTCGGCGTCATCCAGACGTTGGCTGCTGCTGGCCAGGGTCACCAGGTTGACCCTGGCCGGTGTGAAATACGGGTCCATGTGCAACGCCTGGCGGTACTGCTCCATGGCCTGCGCGTCATGGCCCTGGCGCTGCATCAGCACCGCCAGGTTGAGCCGCCCACCAGGCAGGTCGGCATTACCCCGCAAGCGCTGCTCGTAGTCGGCAAGCGAAGTGGTGAACGCTGCGCGGCTGGCTTCGGGAAGCTGTGCGGCGGGTACATCGGCCAAGGCCCGCACGGCTTCATCGCGTACCGCCAGGGCGGGGTCCTGCAACAGCGGCAGCAACGGCGCAATACGCTGTTCAGCCGGCAAACGGGTAAAGCTGCCCACGGCATAGGCCCGTACCAGCGCGTCACTGTCCTGCAACGCCCAGCGCAGATTGCTGGCGGCCGCAGGCCCAAGATCGGCCAGTTGCTGGGCAGCCGTTGCCCGCACCATCGCAGGGTTGTGCTTGTCCGCGAGGAGGTAGCCCAGCCGGCTGAGGCTGGTGCCTGGGTCTTGACGAACGCCATGGAACGCTTGCCCGTAATGGGCCGCGCGCTTGGGTGCGGTGAACCAGCTATCGATCGCACTGGCAGCCCACGCCGGCTCGCGGCCCTGATGGCAGGTGGTACAAGCATCCGGGCCAATGCCCTGGGCAGCCAGGTCAGGCCGAGGGATGCGCAAGCTGTGGTCACGCCGAGGGTCGATCACCATGTAATCCTTGCTTGGCATGTGACAGTTCACGCACTGCGCCCCAGGTGAGCCGGCGGCATGGTGATGGTGTGCGGGGCTGTCGTAGTCCTTGGCCTGCAGGCCGGCGAAGCGCGCGGTGTTGGGTTGAGCGTTGTGGCATTGCAGGCACAAGCCGTTGCCTTCGATACGCACCTGGGTGGTATGGGGATCATGGCAATCGGTGCAACCGACCCCGGCGGCAAACATCTTGCTCTGGGTGAAGGACCCGTACTCGTAGACCTCGCCGTCGATCTGCCCGTCGTCATGGTACAAGCCGGTGCGCAGTGTGGCCGGCAAACTCTGGTCCAACTGCGGGTGGCCAGGCATCTGGCCAGTGCCCAGGCTCTGCCGACGGCTGTGGCAGTAGGCGCATTGCTCCACTTGGCCTCTGCTGCCCAACGCCTTGACGTCCACGCTCAGCCCTTGGGCTGGCGAAGCGCCGGGATGCTCGCGGGCCCAGTCGACATGGGCCTGGCTTGGGCCATGGCAAGCCTGGCAGCCAACGGTCTTCTCCTGCCAGGTACTGGCAAAACTGTCCTTGGCATCGTCGTAATGCTTGACCAGCCGCGTCGAATGGCAATCGGCGCACATGCCGTTCCAGTTCTGGTAGCGGCCGGTCCAGTGCAGCGGATCGCCCGGTGCAAAGCGCTGCCCGGGGTACAGCGAGAACCAGCGTTGCCCACCCTGCTCCGCTGGCCGGCTGTCCCAGGCAATGGTCAGCGCCTGCAGGCGGCCGCGCGACAAGGCAACGAGGTACTGTTGCAGCGGCGCGTAGCCAAAGGTATGCAGCACCTGGAAGTCCGCAGGCTTGCCATCCTCGCCCTCGATGTTGACGAAGTACCCGCCACCCTTGCGATAGAAGTGTGCCTTGACCCCGTCCTGGTCATAGTGCACATCGTTGAAATCGCCCAGCACATTCGCCGCGCTGGCGTCGCGCAGCGCCCAGGCATGGTCGGAATGCTGCCACTGCCCGGCCTGCTGGGCATGGCAGCCCTGGCAACTGTCGGCATCGGCGTAGCCCTCGCGGTCCTTGGCCAAGGCAGGTAGTTGGCCTTCACCAACAGCTGCCGCGCCAAGGCTGACACCACTTGCAATGAGTAATAGGACCCCCAGGCAGAGCGCCACCCAACCGCCCTGCATCACCTGTGCACGCCATCCCATTCATCAGCTCCACGCTCCGCCCTGTCCCGGGCTGTTTTCAGTGCTGTCGCGTGTCGTGCCCCTTGTCTGACGTTCGCGACGGCGTCCGACTTCCAGGTCTGATCGTAGAAGGCATCTTCACTGCCGTACAGGCGCAGCGCCGCAAGAAAATTGCGCCCCGGTATCGTCTGGATGAAAACGGCGTCAGCCATTTACTGCGCGTATTTCTTGGCCCCGGCAACACAGATAACCGCACCCAGCGTTACCACAAGCATCAGCCAGCTGACGTGCTCGTGCAGAAGCAATGCGGCCAGCCCAAGCCCCATGAACGGCTGAAAGAGTTGCAGCTGACCCACTGCCGCGATGCCACCCTGGACCAGCCCTCGGTACCAGAACACAAAGCCAATCAGCATGCTGAACAGTGAAACGTAGCCGAAGCTGAACCACGCAGGGCCGCTTACCTTGGCAAAGGCATCAGGTGCTGGAAAATTGGCGATAGTCAGCAGCAACATGAACGGCAAGGCTACAAGCAGCGCCCAGCTAATCACCTGCCACCCGCCCAATGTTCGCGAAAGACGCGCCCCTTCGGCATACCCCAAGCCACAAACGACTACAGCAGCCATCATCAGCAAATCGCCCACCACCGACGCCTCTGCGCCATTCATCAACGCATAGCCAACGACCAGCCCAGCACCGGTCAACGAGAACAGCCAGAACAGTGGCCGAGGTCGTTCACCGCCCCGCAAAACGGCAAACGCTGCGGTACACAGTGGCAGCAGCCCGACAAAAACAATGGAATGTGCCGAGGTGATGTGCTGGAGGGCCAGCGCCGTCAGTAGCGGAAAACCGATAACAACACCCAGCGCGGTAACCACCAAGGAGGACACATCACCACGTTTAGGTCGCGGCTGCCGTAGCACGATCAAAAACAACGCAGCCACCGTGGCGGCAATCGTTGCCCTGGCACAGGTCAGAAACGTAGGTTCGAAGGCCGCCACTGCCACACGGGTGGCGGGCAACGAGCCCGCAAAGATCGCGACGCCAATGAAGCCGTTGATCCACCCGCTTGTTGTTCTTTCCATCGGTAAGCCCTCGATAAGTCAGGGCTCAGTACATCACTGACAGGCTCACCAAGGCCACGTACAATCCAATACAATTCAACAGAACTGTTATGCACATTAATCCAGCACAGTTGAGGATGCGATGAAGCGCAATGGCACGCGAATTCGAACGGTCATGGGTGAGATCCAGTCCAGGATAGCCTCTCGGGCCTACACACCGGGTGCGAGAGTTCCTTCGGTCCGCGCAATGGCTCAGACAATGCAGTTTTCGGTTTCTACCGTCCTTGAGGCCTACGAGCGGTTAATGGCAGAGGGTGTACTTAGCTCGCGCCCTGGTTCGGGCTTTTACGTAGCCGGGCCGGTGGCGCCATTGGCACTCACCGAACTTGGCCCAAAACTTGATCTTGAGGTCGACCCGTTGTGGATCTCGCGCCAGTCTCTGGAAACCTCCAGCGATGCGCTGAAACCGGGATGCGGCTGGCTACCGCCCTCCTGGATGTTCGAAGCGGGCATGCGTAAAGCGCTTCGGGTCGTTGCCCGTTCAGACACGGCCAAACTGACTGAATACGCTTCTCCGCTTGGGCATCCGCCGCTCAGGCAGTTTTTGTCACGGCGGCTGGCTGGCATCGGGATCGAAGCCCCTCTTGAACAGATCATGCTCACCGAATCGGGCACGCACGCCATCGACCTGATTTGCCGTTTTCTGCTGGAACCGGGCGACACGGTGCTGGTGGACGACCCCTGCTATTTCAACTTTCACGCACTTCTGAAAGCGCACAGGGTAAACATCGTAGGCGTACCCTACACGGCAACGGGCCCAGACATCGAGGCGTTCGGCACTGCCCTGCTCGAGCACGCCCCCCGGTTGTACATCACCAATTCCGGCATCCACAACCCAACAGGGGCCACCCTCTCTCCGGTCACGGCGCACCGCCTGCTCAAGCTGGCCGACAACTCCAGCCTGGTGATCGTGGAGGACGATATCTTCGCCGACTTCGAACATACGCCCGCGCCACGCCTGTCTGCCTTCGATGGCCTCTCTCGCGTCATCCAGATCGGCAGCTTTTCCAAGACTATCTCCGCCTCTGTCCGCTGCGGCTATATCGCTGCGCGTGGTGAATGGATCGACAGCCTGGTCGACCTCAAGATTGCGACAACCTTCGGCGGTGGGCGCTTGGCCGCGGACATCATCCATCACGCTATTACCGATAGCGGGTACCGCAAACACATGGAAAGCGTTCGCCTCCGGTTGGCCGAGCAAATGGACGTAACAGTGGCCAGGCTTCAGGCCATTGGTATCAAACCCTGGATAACGCCCCAGGCAGGTATGTACGTGTGGTGCCAGCTCCCACAAGGCAAGGACGCAGCAACGCTGGCGAGAACCTGTTTGAATTACGGTGTAGTGCTTGCGCCCGGAAATGCTTTTAGCCAGTCCATGACGGCAGGCGACTTCCTTCGTTTCAACGTTGCTCAATCAGGTGACGCCAGAGTTTACGACGTGTTGAAACGGGCCCTGGGTGCTTAGCCGCAAGGCCACAAAGCTGCCTCGGTCACCAGCGCAGCAGGCGTGGCCCGAGCAAGGTGCCCGCCAAAGCCGGCACCAGCATGCCCAGCACATACCAGAGCCCCCAAAACGGCGCCTCCATTTCCGGGCAATGCAGGCAATAGGCAAGGGTAGCCGTGGCACCTGCCAGCAGACCGCCCGCCGCGCCCGCCTGACGCAGGTGAATGGGTGCCAGGCCACGCAGCGCCCAGCCAATGGCAATCAGGGTGGGTACCGACAGCAAGGCGATGTTCAAGGCGCAGGTGCGCCAGGTGCGCCCCAGGATCAACTCGGCACGGGCACCCTCTGGGGCACCGAGCAAGCTCGTCGCAGCCCCCAGCCAGACCAACAGCAGCGGTAAACCAAGCAGCCCCCATAGCGCGCCGCCTTTCACTCCAGGCCTGGCCAACCGCTGGGTCAGCCACAGCGCCAGCAGCGCCACGCTACCGGGCAAGGCAAGCTTGGCCCAGAACAGCGGGGTGTGCGCCACCAATGCCAGGTCGGCGCGCACACCGTACAAGGCCACAGTCATCAGTACCGCACCCAACGCACCGCCCAGCACCGCCAGCGCCAGGCGTCGGGCCAGCGCATGGCGTTGCACCGGCCCTTCGCCGGCGGCCAGCAGGGCTATCAGGTCATCGGTCTTCATCGTCGCCCTTGCCTCCCATCAGCTTGGCCAATGCCTTCAGGCCCCGGTGAATGCCCACTTTCACAGCCGAGCTGGACAGGCCGGTCATGCGCGCGGTTTCTTCCACCGAAAGCCCCTCCAGCTTGACATGGACGATGGGCAAGCGCTGGCGCTCTGGCAATTGCGCCAACAGCTTGGCCAGGTCCCGAGTGGCTTGAGCCGCCTCTTGCTCGCTGGCGGCAAACAGGTCGCTGTCATCCTCCAGCCCTTCGTGCAACGCATCGTGGCGGGCGTAACTGCGATAGTGGTCCGCCAGTTTATAGCGGGCAATGGCCTGCACCCAGGCGGTCAGCGGTTGCTGCGCCTGGTAGGTGTGGCGGGCGTTGTGCACGGCCAACAACACCTCTTGCAGCAGGTCTTCGACTTCGCAGGGGCGTTGAGCAAGGCGCCGTGACAAAAAACTGCGCACGTGCACGGCCAACGCCGCCAGGAACATCCGATAGGCCGCCGCATCGCCGGTCAGCCCTTGCAGCAGCAACGCCTGCAACTGGGCCTCGCGTGCGCCAAGTGCCTCCTGAGTAATAGTTCGTTGCATCGGCCACCCGGGTTACACCCACCGTGGAAGTTTTTGTCGCGTAAAACCTGCCGCCTTCATACGGTAGGCGACTGTCACGCGGCCGCACTTTTTTTTCAAGGTGCTGTAACCGGTTCGGCCCAGCGGGCGAACTACTCCATGAGCCGCCGGTACAACGCCGCGGCCCCATCTTCCGGAGACCGCATCATGAAAACCCTCGCCCTCGCCACCGCCGCCCTCGCCCTGGCTTCGCTGGCCGGTGCTGCGCTGGCCGCTGACCCGGCCAACACCACCAGCGCTGGCGCTGCCATGGAGAAATGCTACGGCGTCGCCATGGCCGGCAAGAACGACTGCAAGGCTGGTGCCGGCACCACCTGTGCCGGCAGTGCCAAGAAGGACTACGACGGCATGCACTGGAAAAACGTGCCCGCAGGCACCTGCACGTCCATCAAGACACCCAGCGGCATGGGCTCGCTGACCCCGATCAAGTCCTGAGCGCAGGCCGCCGACCATGAATAGCATCGCGCCTCTGGGCGCCGGGCTCGGGCTGAAGGCCGAGCACTACACCGACGCCCTGCCGTGCCAGGCCAGTGGGCTGTGGTTCGAAGTGCACCCGGAGAACTACATGGTCGGCGGCCCGCGCAGGGCTTGGCTGCAACGCTTCGCCGAGCGCCACCCGCTGTCGCTGCACGGTGTCGCGCTATCGCTGGCGGCGGACGCCGCACCGGATGCGGCACACCTGCAACGCCTGCGGGCGCTGGTCGATGAGGTGCAGCCGACGCTGGTGTCGGAGCACCTGGCCTGGTCGACCTGGCGCGGGCTGTACCACCCCGACCTGCTGCCCTTCCCCCGCAGCAACGAGGCCCTGGCCCGCATCAGCGACAACATCTCGCGCACCCAGGATGCCCTGGGGCGTTGCATCGCCCTGGAGAACCCCAGCCACTACCTGCGACTGGAGGGGCATGACTGGGATGAAATCGGCTTTCTCAACGAACTGGTGCGTCGCACTGGCTGCAGCCTGTTGCTGGATGTCAACAATGTATACGTCAGTGCCCACAACCTCGGGTTCAGCGCGGCAGCGTACCTTGAACGTTTTCCGGCTGCGGCCATCAGCGAAATACACCTGGCCGGCCACAGCCACGACTCCGAGGGCAGCCTGCTGATCGACTCTCATGACGCCGCCATTACCGCGCCAGTCTGGGCCTTGTATCAGCAGTTGATCGCCCGTATCGGCCCCCGCCCGACGTTGGTCGAGCGCGACGGCAACCTGCCTGCGTTCGATGAGTTGCTGGCAGAGCGTGACGCCGCCCAGGCGCTGCTCGATCAGGCAGGTACACGACCATGACACTTTCCCTTGGCCAGTTTCAGGACGCTTTCATCGACGCGCTGTATCACCGCCCTGCCCCCCAACTGGCCGCACTGGCGGGCCAAGCTGCATTCTCGGTGTACCGCAACAGCGTGCTGGCAGGTGCTGTCGAAGCCCTGCGCGGCAACTTCCCCAGCGTCGAAGCGCTGGTCGGCCAGGCCTGGATGCAGGAGGTCGCCGCGGCCTACGCACAACGAATGCCGCCAGACGACCCACGGCTGATCCACTATGGCGCGGCCTTCGCCGACTTTCTCGAACCGCTGCAGCGCCACTACGACATGCCTTACCTGGCCGATGTCGCCCGCCTGGATTTTGCCTGGTGCGAAGCATTTGCAGCGCCCCTGGAGCCCTGCCTTGTATTGACCGACCTGGCTGGGATGACCGCCGCAGACCTGGCAAACAGCTGCCTGGTACCACGAAGCAGCGTGCGTTGGCACTGGTTCGCACAGCACCCGGTTTTCACCCTGTGGCACTACAGCCGCGAGGGCCTGGCCTGGCCGCCAGAGCAGCCCTGGATCGCAGAGGGCGCGCTGTTGAGCGGCACGGCAGAAGGTGTCGCCAAACAAACACTGGAAGTCGGCGGCTGCGCCTTCCTGGATGCCTGCGCCCAAGGCCTGCCCCTGGAACAAGCCTCACAGGCCGCACTGTCGGCCCAGCCCGACCTGGACTTCACACAGCTACTCAGCCGCTTGCTGGCGGCACAGGTCTTTCGTCCCCTGTCATTCGCCTGAAGGAGGCGTCATGGACACCACTCACCTCTCCCACCCCGGCAATGGCCTGCGCCAGCGCTGGAACCACCTTGCCGACCGGGTGCAGCCGCTGTTGAGCGACACCCTGCTGTGCCTGGTGGCGCGCGTTGCCATCGCCTCGATCTTCTTTCTCTCTGGCCGCACCAAAGTCGAGGGCTTGCTGACCATCACTCCCTCTACATACGACTTGTTCCAAGGCGAGTTCGCCCTGCCGCTGGTATCGCCCTGGCTGGCAGCCCACCTGGCCACCTACGCTGAACACCTGTTCCCGCTGCTGCTGGTGCTCGGCCTGTTCACACGGCTTTCGGCGTTCGCGCTGCTGGGTATGACCACAGTGATCGAGGTGTTCGTCTACCCCGATGCCTGGCCGACCCATTTGTCCTGGGCCGGCCTGTTGCTGCTGCTGATCGGGCGTGGAGCGGGTGCCCTGTCGCTCGATCGCCGACTGGGGCTGCGTTGAGGTGGCCTTCCCTGTCAGAGGGCCGGCACCTGCCGAGCATCTCTTCGCACGGCTTGAGGGGGTACACCAAACCCACGGATGAACACCTCGCGCATATGGCGACGGTCCCTGAAGCCAGCCTCCTTGGCCACCACATCCAGGCTGTGCCGACTCTGCTCGATCATCAGCCGGGCAGCCTCCAGGCGCAGGCTCTCGATGGCCTTGGCCGGTGACTGCCCGGTCTCGGCGGTGAACACACGGGTGAATTGGCGCGGGCTCAGGTGCACCACTTCGGCAAGCTCCTCCACGCTCAATGGGCGGCTTAGGTGTTTGCGTGCGTAGTCCAGCGCGCTCTGGATACGGTCCGACTTGGGCGCAAGCGACAACAGTTCGGAGTGCTGGGACTGCCCGCCGGAACGGCGTTGGTGCATGACCATCTTGTGCGCAACCGACCTGGCCATCTCGGCGCCCAGGTCCTTTTCCACCATGCCCAACGCCATGTCCAGGGCGGCGGTCATGCCGGCAGACGTCCATATGTTTCCATCGACGATGAAAATCCGGTCTTCCTCGACATCGATCTTGGGGTGCAATTCACGCAGCTTGGGCGCATAGGCCCAGTGGGTCGTTGCGCGTCGCCCATCCAGCACGCCTGCCTGCGCCAGCACGAAACAGCCGGTGCAAAGCCCTGCTGTGCGCCGCGCAGCATCGACGAAGCCCCGCACGCAGGCCAGTACCTCTGCACCGGGCGGCGTCCAGGGCGTCAACGTGCCAGTGACCATCCAGGTGTCCGCCAGGCCCGGGGCGGCCATGGGTAGCGTGTCGATATGCATCCCCAGCGAGGAGCGCACCATGCCGCCTTCGATGGAAAAATTCTCGATCCGGTAAACCGCGCTGCCCACGACGATGTTGGCGAGCTCGAACACGGTTTGCGTGGCCAGTGACATGATCTGGAAGCCTTCGGTGATCAAATAGCCGACCCGGTGCATGGTGGAAGCCCTCTGCGCAATGTCCTGAAACACTACCATATACGTCGTTTAAGACAATCAGCGCCTTCTGCATCATGGCCACACATACCCAAACAACGGAGTATCACCATGACACAGGTATTCAAAGGCACCGCGCTCATCACAGGCGCCTCCACCGGCATCGGTTCGATTTACGCAGAGCGGCTGGCACGCCGCGGCTATGACCTGGTGCTGGTGGCACGCAACCGGGAGCGCCTGAACGCATTGGCCGGCCGGCTCACCAGCGAAACCCGACAGAACGTGGAAGTGCTCCCGGCAGACCTGGCCAATGCCGATGACCTGGCCAAGGTCGAACGCAAGTTGCGCGAAGACGCCAGCATCAGCGTGCTGATAAACAATGCCGGCATCGGCACCCATACCAGCCTGCTGGACAGCGATGTCGAGCGCATGGCCGAAATGATCACCCTCAACGTTACCGCCCTCACCCGCCTGACCTATGCGGCTGTACCTGGTTTTGTCGCTCGCGGGCAAGGTGCGGTCATCAACATCTCGTCCGTCGTCAGCCTGGCGCCAGAGCTGCTCAACGGCGTCTACGGCGGCAGCAAGGCCTATGTCACCGCCTTTACCCAAGCGTTGAACAAGGAACTGGCGGGCAAGGGTGTGAAGGTACAGGCGGTACTGCCTGGGGCCACCGCCACTGATTTCTGGCAAATCGGCGGCTTGCCGGTCGAAAACCTCGACCCCGCCATCGTGATGTCGGCCCAGGACCTGGTGGACGGCGCGCTGCAGGACTTCGACAACGGCGTGCTGATCTCCCTTCCATCACTGCACGACCTGCAAGCCTTCGACCAGTACGAAGCTGGCCGACAGGCCCTGTTCGGCTTGCTGTCCAGCAACCAGTTGGCGCCGCGTTACAGCGTTGAGTAAGGGCTGGCGTGGAGCGCTGGGACCTTGCCGCCAGCGCTTCATGCAACTTTCATTTCAAGAGAGAAAGTCTTGCGCTATTCAAGCTGTTTATCGACTCAATCAAAACGCATAGCCTGAACCCACTTTCCAATCCCCAATGAGGTAGCGCCAATGAAGGCCGTCGTTTACACCCAGCCTGGGTTGCCGATCCAGGACCCACAGTCGCTGTACGACACACAACTGCCCACACCGAAACCTGGCGCCCGAGACCTTCTGGTTGAAGTCAGGGCCATCGCCGTCAACCCGGTCGATACCAAGATCCGTGCAAGCCGTGGTGGAGAGCAACCACAGGTCCTCGGCTGGGATGCGGTCGGCGTTGTCCGCGAAGTCGGCCCAGAAGTAACGTTGTTCCGGCCCGGCGACGAAGTTTTCTATGCCGGCGCCATCGACCGCCCTGGCAGCTACAGCGAATTCCATGTGGTGGACGAGCGTATCGTCGGGCACAAGCCCCGCAGCCTGGACAACGCCAGTGCCGCTGCCCTGCCCCTGACCTCCATTACCGCCTGGGAGCTGCTGTTCGACCGCCTGGGCGTTGAAGAAAACGGCGGCCAGGGCCAAAGCCTTTTGGTGATCGGTGCCGCTGGCGGGGTTGGCTCGATCCTGGTGCAGCTCGCCAGCAAGCTCACCCAGGTGACCGTCATCGGCACCGCTTCAAGGCCTGAAACCCAAGCGTGGGTCAAAGCACTGGGGGCTCATCATGTCATCGACCACACCGAATCGATCCCCCTGCAACTGGAAACGCTCAAGCTTGACCCGGTCGACCATGTGATCAGCCTGACGCACACCGACACCTACCTCACCCAGCTGATCGAAGTGCTTCGCCCACAAGGCAAGCTGGCACTGATCGACGACCCGGCGCAACTGGATGTGGTGCCGCTCAAGCGCAAGTCGCTGTCCCTGCACTGGGAGCTGATGTTCACGCGCTCGCTGTACAAGACCGAGGACATGATCAAGCAGCATCAACTGCTCGAGCGCGTTTCGCAGCTGGTCGATGAGGGCGTGCTGAAGACGACCCTCGGCGAGCACTACGGCACGATCAGCGCCGAGCACCTCAAACGTGCCCACGCCATGATCGAGAGTGGAAAAGCACGTGGCAAGATCGTTCTGGAAGGCTTCTGATCGTGTGTTGACTCACCTTGCTTGAACCTGCCAGCCGGTTTGCCGCTGCGTACCCTGTGCTGATCGGCTGCGCCCTGCAAAAACGTTGGAGGCAATTGGGCAAAAATCGGTTTCCTTTCTAGTATGAAGGCGTTGCAGCATTGTTGTTGCGTGTCCCGACGCCTCTCGACAAGGAACCGAGAATGCCCATACCCGTCGTTGCCCGTCATTGCCTGCCCATGCTGCTGGCCCTGACCAGCCTTTGTGCCTATGCCGAACAGGAGATACCGGCCGAGGGCACACAGCCGATCCGTGTACTGCTCGCCGCCGAGCTGGAAACCACCCTGTCCAGCCAGATGAACGGCACGCTGGGCGAATTGAAAACCAGCTTCGGTGAACGGGTGGCCAAGGGCGCGACCCTGGCCCGCTTCAACTGCAGCGAAGCCCAGGCACGGGGCAAGGTGGCGGTGGCCGAACTGGCCATGGCCCGGCAGAACCTGGAGGCCAAGAAGCAGCTGCGCAAGCTGGATGCCGTGGGCGATATCGAAGTGGCCGCCGCCAACACCGAAGTGCAGAAAGCCGACGGGGCGCGGGCCATGGGCGAGGCACAGATGAGTTACTGCCAGGTACAAGCGCCGTTCTCCGGCCATGTCGCCAAGGTCTACGTCAAGCCTTACCAGACGGTCAGCGCTGGCACGCCACTGTTCGACCTGGTCAGTGATGGCGCCTTGAAAGTGCGCTTGAATGTGCCCTCCAGCCAACTGAAGACACTCAGCCCCGGCCAAGCGCTGCAAGTGCAGGTGCATGAAACCGGCAAGACCTACCCGGCGAAAGTCAGTGTGATCAACGCCAGGGTCGACGCGGTGGCTCAGACCGTAGAACTGGAAGCACGCTTCGACCAGCCGTTCCCTGAGTTGATGGCGGGCATGAGCGGCACGGCGCGGTTCGCGCCATGACCATGAACCAGCCATTGCCCCACCCGCAGCTGTTGCTGCAACTGGACGCCTTGCGCGACAAGGCCATGGCCGCCGAGTCGTTGAATGCCCTTGCCTTCAGTATGGCCAACGACCTTTACCCGCTACTGCCGTTTCACCAAGCGCTGGTATTCAGGCAGGCCAAGGGGGCGCTCGAGCTGCTGTGCGTATCGGGCCTGGCGCGCCCCAGCGAAGACTCGCCCTACCTGGTCTGGCTCAAGCGCTCCAGCCGCTGGCTGGCTGAGCAGTTGACCGATCGAACACCTGCGTGGCTGACCCAGACCACGGCCACGCCCCCGCCAGACATTGCCGAAGGCTGGTCGGAATGGTGGCCGTCTGGCCTGCTCTGCGTGCCGCTGCATACGCAAGAAGGTGAACGCCTGGGCGTGCTGGTGCTGTTGCTCGAAGAAGCCCCGCCCGCTGCGCTGTACCAGCACCTGGACGGTCTGACCCGTACCTGGGCTTACTGCTGGAGCGCCCTGACCCGCCGCCAGCGCCTCGGCCGCTGGCGCCCGAGCCGCCGCCAGGTGCTGCTGGTCGCGCTGCTGTTCGGCGCCCTGCTGCTGGTGCCCGTGCGCCAGACTGCACTGGCGCCGGCGCAAATCGTTTCGCGCCAGGCGCAGATCGTCACTTCACCGATCGATGGGGTGATCAACCAGGTACAGGTACGCCCCAACCAACCGGTCGAGGCCGGTACACCCTTGTTCGCCCTGGACGAAACCACCCTGCGAAGCCGCGCCGATGTGCTCGGCAAAGAAGTTGCAGTGGCCGATGCCGAGCTTGTGGCCGCCAGCCAGCGCGCCTTCGACAACCCGCAAAGCAAGGGCGAACTGACCTTGCTGCAAGGCCGGGCCCAGCAGCGGCGCGCGGAGCTTGCTGCCGTACAGGCGCAGCTCAAGCGTACCCAGGTGCTGGCACCACGGGCCGGCGTGGTGGTATTCAGTGACCCCAACGACTGGCTCGGCAAACCTGTCTCGACCGGCGAACGGATCATGCAAGTCGCCGACCCTGCGCAACCGGCGATGCAGATTCAACTCGCCGTGGCCGATGCCATCGCCCTGGAGCCGGGTGCAGAAGTCACCCTGTTCCTCACCGCCTACCCGCTCAGCCCGCTCAAGGGCAAAGTCCTTGAAACCAGCTACCAGGCCAGGCCTGCCGACGATGGCGTAGTGGCCTACCGCCTGCTGGCCAGCATCGACGAGCATGCCGCGCATGCCCGCCTTGGCCTGCATGGCACAGCCAAGCTCTACGGCGAACGGGTGATACTCGGCTATTACCTGCTGCGCCGACCGTTGGCCAGCCTGCGGGCTTGGAGCGGCTGGTGATGCTCGATCCCGCCGACCTGCCATTGCCGCCGCTGCGCGAAGACCTGCGCCTGTGCGAAGCGGCCGACAACCGCGACGGCGAGCCTGCCTGGATGATCCACGACACGGTCATCAACCGCTTCTACCGCATCGGTTGGCTGGAATTCGAATGCCTGCTGCGCTGGGGCCAGTCGCCCCGCCAGATCAGCGCCCAAGTGTCACGCGACAGCGCACTGAACCCGGATGTGGAACAGGTGCTGGAGCTGCGTGCGTTTCTCGAACAACACCACTTGCTGCGCCCCGGCAGCGAGCAACTGGGCCGGCTGCAGGCGCAGAGCGAAGCGCGCACCTGGTCAAGCTGGCGCTGGTGGCTGCACCACTACCTGTTCTTTCGCATCCCGCTGCTGCGCCCGCAAGTGGCGCTGCAGCATTTGGCCAAAGCCCTGGGCTGGCTGTTCCACCCACTGACCGGCCTGTCGGTGGTCGCGCTGAGCTTGCTGGGCATCATCCTGGTGATGCAACAGTGGGACAGCTTCACCCATGCGGTGGTGGAGTCGTTCTCCAGCGAAGGGCTGTTGAGCTTCGCCCTGGCGCTGATCGTCGCCAAGACCTTGCATGAGCTGGGCCATGCATTGGTGGCCACACGCCTGGGGTTGCGGGTCGGGCACATGGGCGTGGCCTTTCTCGTGCTGTGGCCCATGCTGTACACCGATACCGGCGAAAGCTGGAAGCTCAAACGTCCCCGCCAGCGACTGGCGATCGCCTCGGCAGGCATCGCCACCGAACTGTCCCTGGCGGGCCTTGCAACCTTGGGCTGGGCGCTATGTGACGACGGCCCGCTGCGCAATGCCCTGCTGTACCTGGCGACCACCAGCTGGGTGTTGTCACTGGCGCTCAACGCCAGCCCGTTCATGCGCTTCGACGGCTATTTCATCCTCAGCGACCTGCTCGACTTTCCCAACCTGCACGAACGCGCTTCCGCGTTGGCACGGGTTGCCCTGCGGCGCAACCTGTTGGGGCTGCAGGAAGCGTGGCCAGAGCCGTTCCCTGTCGGGCAACGTCGGTTGCTGGTGGCATTCGCCTTCGCCACCTGGTTGTACCGCCTGGTGCTGTTTCTGGGTATCGCCGTGGCGGTGTACCTGTTCTTCTTCAAATTGCTGGGGATCGTTCTGTTCATGGTTGAAATCGCCTGGTTCATTGCCTTGCCGGTGAAGCGCGAGCTGAACCATTGGTGGCAGCAACGTACACGCATCCCGGGGCGGCGCAAGCAACTGTTCTACCTGGGCCTGGGGTTGGCCGTGCTGGCGCTGGCGATCCCTTGGCACAGCCAGGTGGATGCCGTAGGGGTGGCCCGCGCCGAGCATCAACTGCGGGTCTACACGCCCTACCCAGCGCGCCTGCAAACCCTGCGTGAACAGGGCCCGGTCAAGGCCGGCGAAGTGCTGGCAGTGCTCGACGAACCCGACCTGGACTCACGCCTGCGCAGCAGCGAAGCCACCGCCCGCAGTTATCAGGCACGCCTGTCCGGCCTGCTGGCCGACCCGGCCGGGCTGAGCGTGGACGCGGCCACCCAGCAACGCCTGAGTGTGCAAAACGAAGAGGCGCGTGCCGCACGCAACGAAATCGCCCGGCTTAACCTGCAAGCGCCGTTCGCAGGCACCTGGTTGGACCACGACCAGGACTTGCGCCCCGGCCAGTGGGTTAGTCGCCAGGAGCCCCTGGGCATCCTGATCGACCCCAGCCGTTGGCAGATCGATGCCTATGTGGCGCAGGACCAGGTTCACCACCTGGCCGTCGGCAACCCCGTACTGTTCTATCCCGAGGGGCAGGCCAGCGCTTTGCGCGGCAAGGTCCTGGCCATCGGCAGCACGCGCGCCAGCCAGCTGGCCCACCGCATGCTGTCTTCGCACTTCGGCGGGCCGGTACCAACCGGCTCGCAACCGCTGGTGCCCAACAACGCCATGTTCCAAGTACTGATCGCACTGGACGAGCCTCCTGCAAGCCTGCACGAGATGCGTGGCAGGCTGAAGATCGAAGGGCAGCGGCGCAGCGTACTAGGGGAACTGGGCACCTGGCTGGCATCGGTAGTGTTGCGCGAAAGCGGCTTCTGAACGACCGCACCGGCCATGCTTGCACCAGAATGGGAAGCGACTACGCTTGCTGAGATCCCGATTCTGGTGACGTTTCTGCGAGCAGGTATTCATCATGGACATGAAGAACAGAGCCGGTATCGGCGCTACCTTGCGCCCCCGGTCACAAACCCTGGCCCTCGAACAACGGATTCTGTTCGACGGTGCAGCCGCTGCCGCTGTCGACCAGCAGCACAGCGACCCCGGTCACGCCGAGGCCAAGGACACCAGCCACCCCGCCCCCACCGCCAGTGAAGCGCAAACCACCGCCGCACCCGCCGCCCAGCCGCGCAACCTGGTGGTGGTCGACGCCCGCGTGGAAAACCGCGACCAGCTCGTCGCCAACCTGCCGGCCGGCACCACCGCACTGGTCGTGGACGCAGGCCAGGACGCCATCGCGGCCATCAGCAATACCCTGGCGCAACTGGGCAAGGTCGATTCCATTCAGGTGTTCTCCCACGGCGCCGCTGGCCAGTTCACCCTGGGCAACCAGGTGTTCACCCAGCAATCCGTCGAGCAACTGGGCGAGCGCCTCAGCGCATGGCGCGGCGAACTCAATGCCGGGGCCGACATCCAGCTGTACGGCTGCGACGTCGGCGCCGGCAGCAGCGGCCAGGCGCTGGTTGACGAACTGGCGCGCTGGACCGGCGCCGATGTCGGCGCCTCGAACAATGCCACCGGCAGCCAATTGGCCGGTGGCGACTGGCGCCTGGAAGTGCGCAGCGGCGACGTGGACAAGACCATCGCCCTGGCCGCCTCCACGCTGACCAGCTTCCAGGGCCTGCTGGCCGATGCCAGCCCCACCGCAAGCCTTGGCAGCGGTGGCGCCGAAGTGCAGCTGGGCGAACAATTCACCTTTACCGTCAGCTTCACCAACCCCTCGACCCAGGAAGGCTACGCCCCTTATCTCGACCTGTTCATGCCCGCCACTGGCCGTGACGGCAACGATGGCGCCACATTCGTGTCCGCTACCTATCTGGGACAGGCGGTGAACAGCTTCGTGATCACCTTCGATGCCAACGGCAATGCCAGCCACCCGCTGGCCAAGGATGCCAGTGGCAATGCACTGGTAATCAATGCCGCCAGTGTCGGCATGAAGCCCGGTGACCAGATGGTGGTGCTGCAACTGCCTTACGCCAGCGTGACCAATGGCCAGCCCAGCATCGACATCCAGGTAACCGGGCTGTTGAGCAACCTGGCCGATACCAGTTACTCCGATGGCGCGCCCAACCTCACCATCAATGCCAGGGCCGGTTTCGAGTACGGCAACGACTCGCTGAACAACCCGGTTCAGGACCCAAGCCTGGTCGAAGCCTCGCTGCACAGCTTCATCATCACCCCCACCCTGCTCAAGGTCACGCAAACGGTCAACATGCCCGAAGGCGAAACCGTCACCGGCCCCAACTACACCCGCACCCAGACGGTCACCGTGACCCCGGCCCCCGGCCAGACCCTGACCAACGTCACCGTGACCCAGACGGTGCCCGATCAGGTCCATGTCAGCGCCATCACCCCAGGCCCCGGTGGCACACTGACGTCGGTCACCCTGCACGACGGCACGGTGCTGACCGACCCCGCACTGATCGCAGCAGCGTTGGCCAACCCCAACGCTTTCGTGGCCAGCTATGCCATTCACTACGACAGCCTGAGCGCCGCCAGCGAAACCCAGGTCAGCTTCTATGTGCCGGAAATCGACGCCAATGGCCGCCCAGTGCTCGACCCGACTACCGGCAACCCGGTCACCATCAATTTCGGGACCGCCAGCGTCACAGGCGGCTGGAACCCACTCGACCCGCGCGACCGCCCGCTGGACCCGGACGGCTACCCGTTCAGTGAAACCGGCAATGGCCAGGGCGTGACCTTCGTCGCCAAGTCGATCACCTTGCTCAAGCAAGTCGACCTGCAGAACGACGTCGGCAGCGTCGGCCTCACCCCCGGCGATACCCTGCGCTACACCATGGACGTGGCCATTTCCGACTTCTTCGCCTTCGGCGAAAACATCCTCGAGCAAGGCCAGTTCACCGTCACCGACCAGCTTGGCGACGGTTTGACGTTCAGCTCAGCCAACCCACCCACCCTGCTGCTGCAGGGCAACGGCACGTCGTTGAGCATCGCCCTGGTCTTTACCCAGACGGTGAACGCCGACGGCAGCACCACTTTGGTGTTCGACATTGCCGAATCCATTCGCCAGGCAATCGCCGGCCCCGGCGTGGCGGCCTTGTTCGGTGACCTCTACGACGATACCGAACAGAACGGCGCTACCGGCCTGCGCATCGTCTATGACGCTACTGTCGACACCACCTACACCACCGACCACCCGCCCCACGACCAACTCAACGAAGGCGACAGCGTGGGCAACAATGCCATCGTGGCCGCTACTGTGCTGCGCGATGCGTTGAACATCGGCGGCACCCAGACGGATGGTTCCAGCACCCTCAGCACCATCGAAACCTCCAACGTCGATATCGAGCTCACCCAGGTCAACGGCGGTAACCCGCCCGCCAACGGTGAGCTGCGCCCAGGCGATGTGGTGACCTTCACCATCAGCTACGACTTGCTGATAGCCGACTACGAGAATTTCAAGCTTACCGCCTACCTGCCGCTGCCATTGCTGGATGCCAGCGGCATCAGCTGGAGCTTCGGCACCGGTGTCGGGCAATGGAGCATCGGCAGCGGCAACACCATTCTGGACGTGCCGGACAGCGTCACCACCGGCCCCGGAAACTCCATCGTCTTCGACTTCGGCAACTACGCCTCCGGCGGCCTCAATGGCGGCACGGTGCAAGTGCGCTTCACCATGGTGGTCGGCGACCAGCCGTTCGCCGACCAGCGTGAACTCGACGTGCTGGCGCAATCGAGCCAGACCACCACGGTGGACAAAACCGTGCTCGTCTCCTCGGACGTGGCGGTGATCGAGTCGGTGGCCGAACCGGTGCTGGACATCAAGCACGGGGTTGTCTCCAGCAGCAACGGCACGGTCACCGGCACCACGGGCAGCTGGAACGCACCCGGCACCAGCGGCGTGCCGTTCGGCGGCAGCGTCACCAGCCTGGCGGCGGTGGACGGCAACGTCAGTGGCATCGACGGCGCCGACACCCTGCGCCTGGCCACCGCCCTCAAGAACACCGGTGGCGGCGGTGCCTACGATGTCAGCACCAGCATCACCCTGCCCACCGGGCTTGCCTTTGTCGGTGGCAGCCTGGCGGCGGCCAACCTGCAAATCTACCGTGGCGACGGCACCTTGCTGGTGGCCGGCACCGACTACAGCGTCAACGGCAGCACCATCACGTTCCTCGACGCCAATGGCCAGGCCACCCTCCTGGCTGGCCGTGCAGGCACCGCCAGCGACTTGTCCGGTGCCAACGTGGTGGTCATCACCTACGACGTCACTGTCAACGACGCGATCCTCGCCTCCAGCACCCTGCAAAGCAGCGCAGCGCTGACCAACTACGCCAGCGTCAATGGCGGCCAGGACTTCACCCCAACCGACCTGGTGGAAGTCGCCAACCAGCAGGTCGCCGCCCCTGGCATCAGCAAAACCTACCAGAACGGCAGCCTCAGCGACGATGATTCCAGTGCCGCGCACACCACCGGCAGCAACCTGGTGGTCGGCGAAAGCATGACCTACGACATCGTCATCACCTTGCCCGAAGGCGTGACCAGCAACCTGCGCCTCAACGACCTGATCCCGCCCGGCCTGCGCCTGGACCCACGCTTCAATGGCAACCTCGGCTACCAGCTGATTACCACGGTGGCCGGCAGCGCGGCGCTGACCGCAGACTTCAATGGCAGCGTCAGTATCAACCCGCTCACGCCGGACGGCAGTGACGGTGCCGACCTGCAACTGGTGTTCAGCAGTGCCGGTGCCAACGCCGACAACGTAACCGGCAACAACAGCTTCGTCATCCGCCTGGTACTGGTGGCCAGCAACGTGACTGGCAACCAGCAAGGCACCACGCTGAACAACGGGGCGCAACTGGTATACAGCGACCCCGACGGCGATACCCCCAATGGCGCCACGCCGGTAGAGCGCAACGTGGTCAGCGCACAGCAACCGAGCGTCACCATCGTCGAGCCGACGCTGACGGTGACGCAACAGATCACCTCTACGCCGGTGTTCGGAGGTTACGAAGACGGCGACGTGGTCACCTTCGAGATCGTCATCACCAACACTTCGGGTACCAACGCCTTCGATATCAGCCTGCTCGACGGCCTGCCCACCGAACTCTCTGGCGTCAGCATTACCGGCATTACCTACAGCGGTGGTGCGACCAACAATGGCGGCGCGGACTTCATCATCCAGGGTGGCCAACTGATCAGCGTCAGCGGGGCCAATATCGACATCGCCAACGGCGGTCGCATCGTGCTGCAACTGACCGGCACCGTGAACGCCACGGCAGCCGGTGAAGCGGCCTTTGCCAACGCCGTGGAGGTGCGCTGGACCAGCCTTGACGGCAGCAGCAATGCGATCGACACCGTCAATGGCGAACGCAGTGGCGAAGATGGCCTGCTCAATGGCGGCAGCCTGAACGATTACCGACTGGCATCGTTGCTCACCTTCCAGGTCAGCAACGGCGTGCGCATCTCTCGGGTAGGCGGCGTCACCGACACGCCCCCCGCCACCAACAGCAGCGGCGTGACCGACACCAGCGGTGTTTCCGAGACTGTGGTGGTCGGTGAAATCGTGCGCTATCGCGTGGCTGTGCTGGTGCCCACCGGCGACAACCCTGACTACCAGATCCGCATCGAACTCGCCGCAGGCCTGGAGTTCATTCCCGCCAGCCTCAACAACATCCTCATCGCCTTCCTGTCCAACACCCCTACCGGGCTGACCACCGATGCCACCAACCTGATCAGCAGCGGCACCTTGAGCATGCCGGGCAACGAGCTCAGCGATGTGGCGCAAGGCATCAACCCAGATCTGTCCGGCGCCGTACCGACCGGGGTGTTCGACATCAACAATGGGCGGCTGGTCATTACCACCCATGCAGATGGCAGCCAGACCGTCACGTTCAGCCTGGGCAACCTGATCAACAACGAAATCAACGACCCCGATGTCGAAGGCGTGGTGCTGGAATTCAACGTGCGCGTCAGCAACGTGGCCAGCAACCAGGCCGGTGCCAACCTGGGCGTGTCGGCCCACGAACACGTCGGCCTCAACGGCGGCGTGGACAGGGGCAAGAGCGACACCCTGTTCGAGCGGGTGGTCGAGCCCAGCTTCGTCAACCTGGACAAATCGGTCATCGACGTCAGCCCAGGCAACGGCACCACCAACGCCACGGTTTCGGTAAGCTTCACCCAGAACGGTGACGTGCCCGCCTACAACACTCACCTGGCCGACCAGTTCCCCAACGGCAGCAACTACCAGGTACAAAGCATTCTGCTAAACGGCGCGGCCCTGGACCTGGCCAACCTGCCGGCAGGCGTCAGCTTCAGCGACGGTACGGGGATTTCACTGGACTTCGATCGCCTGGCGCCAGGCGACACCGTGCAGGTGATCTACACGGTCACCCTGCCCAACGTCACCATCGCCGACAATGCTGCCAGTTCTGCGGTACTGACCTGGACCAGCCTGCCCACCGACTTCGAGAACAACGGCTGGGGCGGCTCGCTGCCCGCCATCGCCGGTGGCGCCACCGGTGAGCGCAACGGCCAGGACGGTGCCAACGGCCTGAACAACTACGTGCTCAGCGAAGGGGCTGGCATGGGCGTGATCCAAGGCACGCTATGGGACGACACCCGCAGCGCCACCGACAGCGTCACCCCCGATGGCCCAGGCCTGGACGGCATCGACGTGACCCTGACCTGGGCCGGAGACGACGGCCAGTTCGGCACCGCTGACGATCGCACCTTCACCACCGTTACCGCCAATGGCGGTTTGTACCAGTTCGCCCTATTGCCCTCGGGCAGCTACCTGGTGGCCGTGGCGCAAGACCATCAAGCAGCGGCGAACAACAACTTCCGGTTACGCATCGACAGCGATACCGGCACTGCCGCGAGCGGGCTTGGCGGCATCAACCTGGCCTTGGGCGAAGGCTCGACTGGCACCGCCGATGCCGGCTACGTGCACCTGAACGAAGCCCCGGTCAACACCGTGGCCGACCAACAGGGGCTGGAAGACACGGTGCTGCACCTCACGGGGCTGGCCATCAGCGACGTGGACGTGAATGCTGGCAATGCCGACGGGGTCATGACCATTACCCTGTCGGTACTCCACGGGGTGCTCTGGCAAAGCGCCACCCCACCGGCAGCCAATGCCACACCACCGGCCGGTGCCGGACGCAGCCTGGTACTGACTGGCACCCTGGCCGAGTTGAACGCACTGCTCGCGCAGCTTTATTACAAAGGCGACCAGGACTTCAACACCGCACGCACCGCCGAAACCCTGACCATGGTCACCAACGACCAGGGCAACTACGGCGACCACCCGCTCAACGGCGACGGTATTCCTGGGCAAAACCCGGTCGATGCCCTGACCGACACCGACGTGATGAACATCATCATCACCCCGGTCAACGACGCGCCCATCGCCAACGCCGACCTGGCGATCGCGGTGGAGGCCGGCGGTTTCAACAACGGCGACCCGGGCGTGAACCCGACCGGCAACGTGCTGCTCAATGACACCGACGTCGATATCCAGACCAACGGCGACGTGCTTACCGTCACCCGCATTGCCAACAACCTCACGCCAGGGGGTGTGGCGGTGGGCGACAATCTCGTCACAGTCTTGCAGGGCCTCTACGGCACCTTGGTCATGCGGCCCAATGGGGGCTTCCAGTACATTGTCGACAACGACAACCCCGCTGTGCAGGCGCTGCGCACCGCTGGCCAGTTCATCAGCGAGTTCTTCAGCTACGACATCGTCGACACCGGCGGCCTGGGCAGCAGCGCGGTGCTGCAGATCAACATCCACGGTGCCAACGACACGCCGATCGCCCACGGCGACGTCGCCACTGCCATCGAAGCCGGGGGCACCAACAACAGCACACCGGGCCAGGACGCAGTCGGCAACGTGCTGGACAACGACACTGACGTGGACTCCCCAGCGCTGGGCGAAACCAAGCATGTCACCACCCTACGTTTCGACGGCCCGGGCGGCGGGCGCATCATCCCCCTGCCCAGCGGTGGGTCGACCACCATGGTGGCCAATTTTGGCACCCTGACCCTCAACACCGACGGCAGTTACCGCTACGTGGTCGACAACAACAACGCTGCCGTCCAGGCGCTGTCCCCCGGCCAGACCCTGGTCGAACAGTTCAGCTACCAGATGGCCGATACTGATGGCCTCAGTTCCATCAGCGTGCTGGTTATCACCATCCAGGGTGCCAATGACGCGCCGGTGGCCGTGGACGACCATGGCACCGCCACCGCCGGTGCCAGCGATGGCAGCCCAGCACCGGTCAATGCCAGTGGCAACGTGATCACCGGCAACGGTGGCGTGGGCGCAGACACCGACGTCGACAACCTTGACCAGCCGACCGCCACCCAGCTCAAGGTCGACGGTGTGCGCAGTGGCCTGGAAAGCACCGGGGGTGCACTCACCCCGGTCGGCGCCGGCAGCCCCGCAGCCATCGACGGCAGCGTGGCCCGGCTGGCCGACAACAGCCTGATCAGCGGCAACTTCGGTCAGCTCATCCTCAACCAGGACGGCACCTACACCTTCATCGTCAACAGTGCCGACCCTGCCATACGTGCCTTGGCGGCCGGGCAAAGCCTCGACGTGATCTTTACCTACCAGATCCACGACAGCGGCGGGCTGACGGACCAGGCGCAGCTGGTGATCACCGTCACCGGGGTCAACGACCCACCCGTGGTCAACGCCGTCAGCATCGACGCCATCGAAGCCGGCGGCCTGAACAACGCCATCGCCGGCGTCGATCCCAGCGGCAACATCAGTGCTGCCTACAGCGACCCCGACGGCGATACCCTGAGCATCAGCGGCGTGCTCAGCCCAACGGGGGTGACAGGCATTCTCGGGCAACCACTGGCGGGCAACTACGGCAGCCTGGTCCTGGATAGCCAGGGCAACTACCGCTACGTGGTAGACAACGCCAACAGCGCCGTGCAGGCCCTGCGTACCGATGCCGACCGGCTCACCGAGGTATTCCAGTACAGCGTCAGCGATGGTAACGGCAAGACCGTCACCGCCACCTTTACCGTGGTCATTCACGGTCGCAATGACACGCCGATCGCCGCCAATGACAGCGCCATCGCCGTCGAAGCCGGTGGCGTGAACAACGGCACGCCAGGCCAGGCCGGCAGCGGCAATGCCCTGGGCAATGACCTTGATGTGGACGCCGGTGACAGCAAGACGCTGGATGGTGTTTACCTGGGCACCCTCGCCGCCGGCGGTACGTTCGTCCAGGTTGGCGCGGGCGCCACGCAGGTCGCCGGTAGCTACGGCACTTTGAGCATCGATGCCAACGGCAATTACGTCTACACCGTCAACGACAGCCTGGCGGCCGTACAGGCTCTCAAGGCCGGCGAAAGCCTGGTTGAAACCTTCAGCTACCGCATGCACGACACCGAAGGTGCCAGCTCCCAGGCACAAATCACCATCACCATCGAAGGGCGCTACGACACCCCCGTGGCCCATGATGACCTGGCGTACGCGGTGGCCACCGATGACGATGGCAATGGCGGGCGCAACCCCACCGGCAATGTGCTGAACAACGACACTGACGTGGATGCCAATGACAGCAAGACCGTCACCGCCGTGGGTGTGGGCGAGGAAAGCAGCAACCCGACGCTCGACCCGCTGACCGGCAGCGCCACCGTCACCACCAACTACGGCACCCTGACCCTCAATGCCGACGGCAGTTACCGCTTCGTGGTCAACTCCAGCGACCCGGACATCATCGCACTCGGCCCGTTGGGCTTCGTCATCCAGCGCTACACCTACCAGGTCACCGACGGCGGCGGCCTGAGCGACACCGCGACCCTCTTCGTGCTCATCCGCGGTGAAAACCAGCCACCGGTGGCCAACCCTGACCAGGGCCTGGCCATCGAAGCCGGCGGCCTGGACAACGCCATCCCCGGCAGCAACCCGTCCGGCAACGTGATGGAAAACGACAGCGACCCCGACACCATCAACATCATCGTGCCGGAAACCCTCGAAGTGCTGGCGTTCTGGAGCGGCGACGGGCCATTGCCAGGCAGCCCCACCGCAGTCGGGCAAACGTTGCGCGGCCAGTACGGCGACCTGACCCTGAACGCCGACGGCAGCTGGAGCTACGTGCTCGACAACAGCCTGGCGACGGTGCAGGCACTGCGTGTCAGCGGCCAAACCCTGGTGGACAACTTCACCTACCTGCTCACCGACCTCTGGGGCGGCACCGCCAACGGCCTGCTGAGCATTACCATCGACGGCCGCAACGACGTCCCGGTAGCCCACGATGACACCGCCATCGCCGTGGAAGCCGGCGGTGTGAACAATACCGGCGCGGGGGTAGACCCGCGCGGCAACGTGCTGGACAACGACACCGACGTGGACGGCGTGCAGTACGGTGAGAGCAAGACCGTGCTGCAGTACAGCGCCGAAAACGGCCAGACCGCCAGCGCAGGCCAGCTGCTGCAAGGCCTGTATGGCACCCTGCTGATCAGTGCTGACGGCAGTTACCAATACCTGGTCGACAACACCAACCCCATCGTGCAGGCCATGCGCAGTGCGAACGAAACATTACGCGAAGTGTTCACCTACCGCATGCGCGATACCGCTGGCGCCACCTCCGAGGCACGTCTGAGCGTGACCGTCCAGGGGGCCAACGACAACCCGGTGGCCCGCGATGACAGCAACACTGCCAGTGACCAGGTACCAGCGCCGCACACCAGCGGTAACGTGCTGCCCAACGACAGCGACGTGGACGGCGGCGATAGCCTGACCGTCACGGGTATCCGCAGCGGCCAGGAAGGCGCCAGTGGCACTGCCGGTGTCATTGGCCAACCCATCGCCGGCCGCTACGGCACCCTGGTGCTCAATGCCGACGGCAGCTACACCTACACCATCGACCTGAGCAACCGCGAGGTGCTGGCGGCGGCGGGCCTGGGGCAAGTGCTCCAGGACTATTTCACCTACACCGTCAGCGACCTGGCCGGTGCAACCGACCAGGCCCAGCTGACCATCACCCTGGATATTTCCACGCCTTACATTCCACCGGGGCCGTACCTGGACCGCGACAGCCAGGAAAGGTTGGGCGGCTTGCCGCTGCCGGAGGTTACGCCAGCGATCTACGTCACGCCGGTGGTGGAACAGATCAACCAGTCCCTGACCCTGTCGGCCTGGGGAGCCGATGGCAGCAACGTTCAATTGTTCGCCACACCCGAAATCGAAAGCCAGTCCCTCGGCGCCCAGCTTGGCCTGGTCAACGGCCAGTTCGTCGCCAAGGCAGTGGCCGCCAGCCGGTTGGCCAGCGAGGAGGACAAGGACTGGGTCGACGGCCGCCAGGGCGTCATCAGCCTGAGTGCCGATGGCCTGTTGCCAGACCCGTCACTGTGGGCACCTCTGCCTCGTGACATGGCGCCTGAACAACGCGCGCAGCCGGCGAACGGCTTCCGCGCACAATTGCGCGAAGCCGCGCAGCGTCGCGGTAGCAACGCACCATGACGCCGATGTCTCATCACGGATTGAACAAGGACAGCCTATGCCCGTATCGACATTGAAAAGCCTGAGCACCGTCACAGCCCTCGGCCTGCTGCTCGGCGCCTGCTCGGCCTTCGAGCCCAAGCCCTACAGTGAAGACGAAATGCGTCAGCGGGTCATCGAGGACCAGGCGCGCATGTACAAGGAACAGGAACCGGTCAACGGGCCGATTACCTTCTACGAAGCGTCGGCGCGGGCCCTGAAATACAACCTCGACTATCGCCTGAAACTGCTGGAGAGCGCCCTGGCCTCGGACCTGCGCGATGTTTCCAGCCACGAGATGCTGCCGCGCCTGGTCGCCTCCGCCGGCTACGCCGGGCGCAACAACGATTCCGGCGGCACCTCGATCGGCATCGAAGACCGCCAGGTCAGCTTGCGCCCATCCACCTCCGAGGAGCGCTACCGCACGCTTTACAGCCTCGGCCTGTCATGGAGCCTGCTGGACTTCGGTGTTGCCTACTTCCGCACCCAGCAAAAGAACGACCAGATGCTGATGGCCGAGGAACGCCGGGAAAAGGTGGCGCAAAACGTCCTGCAGGACGTGCGCAACGCCTATTGGCGTGCCCTCGGTGCGCAACGCCTGCTGCCGGAAGTGGACGGCCTGCTGATGCGTACCCACCGTGCCCTGACCTCTGCCCGTGAAGCCGAGGGCCGTGGCCTGCTGCCGCGCCAGGACATCCTCGCCTACCAACGCGCCCTGCTCGACTCGGTGTACATGCTCACCGTGCGCCGCCAGGACCTGGAGTTCGCCCGCGCCGAACTGGCCGCGCTGATGTCGCTGCCGCCGAACACCCGCATGGTGCTGGCCGACACCAACGAGCAGCCGCTGCCACTGCTCAACGGCAACATGGAAAAACTCGAACGCCTGTCGTTGGAGCGCCGCCCGGAAATCATGGAAGAGTGGTACCGCAAGCGCGTGAGTATGAACGACCTGAAGATCGCCAAGGCCCAGTTGTGGCCCAACGTGAGCTTCAACTACGGCTACGAGTACGACTCCAACAAGTACCTGTACAACAGCGACTGGAACCAGACCGGCATCAATGTCTCGCTGAACCTGCTGCGCCTGCTGCAATACCCCGACATCACCGCTGCGGAAAAAAGCCAGGAAAAGACCGACGACATGCGCCGCACGGCGTTGTCCATGGCCATCCTCACCCAGGTCCGCGTGGGCCTGCTGCGCTACCAGCTGGCCCGCCAGGAAGTGGACTTCGCCGACGAAAGCCTGCGCGTCGATCAAAGCCTGCTGGACTACGCCCGTTCCTCGCGCAGCGCCGCATTGGGTAGCGAGCTGGAACTGATCCGCGCCGAAGGCCGCCTGCTGCTGTCACGCTACCAGCGCGAGGCGGCCTACTCCGATGCACAGGCCGCCTGGGGGCGGTTGTACAACTCGGTTGGCTTTGAAGTGATGCCCAAGGAAATCGAGCAGCATGATGTGAAGACCTTGGCGCGGGAGATCCAGCGAACGGTCGAGCAGCAGAGCCAGGAAAACCTGATATCCGCTGCAAAGTGACCGACCGGCGCAGGTTATCCTGCGCCAGTGGGTGACCCTCGCCTGAGCTTCAGCCAAGCTGCGCTTGCACCAAACATATGGATAAACGTATATTCGCTTTTCCATATGTCTGGTGCTGCCATGATCACTCCACCTGAAGTTTTCAAAAGCCTGTCAGACGAGACTCGCGCTCGTGCCACCCTGCTGATCGCCAGTCTGGGGGAGTTGTGCGTCTGCGAACTGATGTGCGCGCTGGACGACAGCCAACCCAAGATCAGTCGCCACCTGGCGCAACTGCGCAGCAACGGCATGTTGCTGGATCGCCGCCAGGGCCAGTGGGTGTATTACCGCCTGAATCCACAGTTGCCCGCCTGGGTACTTGAAATGTTGCAGGTCACCCTGCAGGCCAATTCGCAGTGGCTGGCAGACAATTCCCTTCGCTTGAAGAACATGGACGGGCGCCCCGTTCGTGATTCCGCCTGCTGCTGATCCTCACCAAGCGAGATGTTCATGCTGGTCGCCATTGCTGTCTTCGTCCTCACCCTCACCCTCGTCATCTGGCAGCCAAAGAGGCTTGGCGTCGGCTGGAGTGCCGCGCTGGGTGCCGTCATTGCCTTGCTGGCTGGGGCGGTTTCCCTGCACGATATCCCCACCGTGTGGGCCATTGTCTGGAACGCTACCGCCACCTTCATCGCCGTCATCATCATCAGCCTGCTGCTCGATGAAGCCGGCTTCTTCGAATGGGCCGCGCTGCATGTTGCGCGCTGGGCAAACGGCAGCGGCTATCGCCTGTTCGCCTTCAGCGTGTTGCTCGGCGCCGCCGTGTCGGCGCTGTTTGCCAACGATGGCGCGGCGCTGATTCTTACGCCAATCGTCATGTCGATGCTGCTCGCATTGCGCTTCTCGCCTGCTGCGACACTGGCCTTTGTCATGGCTGCGGGCTTTATTGCCGACACGGCGAGCCTGCCGCTGGTGGTCTCCAACCTGGTCAACATCGTCTCGGCCGATTACTTCGGCCTGGGTTTCACCGAATATGCCTCGGTAATGGTGCCGGTGAATATCGCCAGCGTGGCAGCCACCCTGGTGGTGCTTTTTCTGTTTTTCCGCCGTGACATCCCAAGGCGGTATGCACTCGATGCGCTGAAGAAACCGAGCGAGGCGATTGTCGACCGCGCCACCTTCAAAGTCGGAATGTGGGTACTGGTGGCACTGCTTACAGGCCTGTTCGCCTTGGAGCCGCTGGGTATCCCGATCAGTGCGGTGGCCGCAGCCTGTGCCGCCGCTCTGTTCGCCGTCGCTGCTTACGGTCACCGTATTTCAACGCGTCGCGTGCTGCGAGAGGCCCCGTGGCAGGTGGTGATCTTCTCGCTCGGGATGTATCTGGTGGTGTATGGCCTGAAAAACGCCGGCCTCACCGACATGCTCACTCACCTGCTCGACCGGCTTGCGCAACAAGGCCTATGGAGTGCTGCCATCGGCACCGGCCTTGTTTCGGCGCTGCTGTCCTCGGTGATGAACAACATGCCCAGCGTTCTGGTCGGCGCCTTGTCGATCCAGGCCAGCGGCGCAGAGGGCCTGATACGTGAGGCGATGATCTACGCCAACGTCATCGGCTGCAACCTCGGTCCGAAAATCACCCCGATAGGCAGCCTCGCCACGCTGCTTTGGCTGCATGTGCTGGAGCGCAAAGGCATGCGCATCACCTGGGGTTACTACTTTGCTGTCGGCCTCCTGCTGACCCTGCCGGTTTTGCTGATCACCCTCTCGGCCCTGGCACTGCGCCTGAGCCTCTGACGTCCGCCATCAAACCGAGGAACCCTCCATGCGAGTCCTGTTCATGTGCACGGCCAACAGCTGCCGCAGCATCCTTTGCGAAGCGCTGTTCAACCACCTGGCGCCGCCCGGTTTCGAGGCAGTCAGCTCCGGCAGCTTTCCCAAGGGGCAGGTTTTACCCCGCAGCCTGACCACACTTCAGCACGCCAACATCTCGACCAAAGGCCTGACCAGCAAAGGCAACGATGCTTTCGAAGATAATCCGCCGGACATCGTCATCACCGTGTGCGACAAGGCTGCCGGCGAAGCCTGCCCGGTGTATTTCGGCCCTGCACTGAAGGCGCATTGGGGGTTGGAAGACCCCTCCGATGTGAAGGGGGACGAGGCGTCGGTCGACGCGGCTTTCCGCGCCACTCTGGCCCGCATCGAGTACCGTTGCCAGGCCTTCTTCGCTCTGCCTTTCGGCACCCTCGACCGCGAGCAGCTCAAGCATGAGCTGGACCGCATCGGCACGCTCTGAGCAGGAGGAATACATGTCCGAGCAACTGCCTAACCTCGACCTCACGCTGTTCGACCTGCCGCCAGCGGCAGCCGGAACCTGCGAACACAAACCACGCATCCTGCTGCTGTACGGCTCGACCCGCGAGCGCTCTTTCAGTCGCTTGCTGGTGGAGGAAGCCGCGCGCCTACTGGAGCACTTCGGAGCCGAAACCCGCACGTTCGACCCATCAGGCCTGCCGTTGCCTGATGATGCGCCCGTGGAGCACCCCAAGGTGCAGGCACTGCGGGAACTGGTGCTGTGGTCGGAAGGCCAGGTGTGGTGCTCGCCGGAGCGTCATGGGGCGATGTCCGCCGTGTTCAAGGCGCAAATCGACTGGATCCCCCTGGCGCTGGGTGCGGTGCGCCCAACCCAAGGCAAGACCCTGGCCGTGATGCAGGTGTGTGGCGGTTCGCAGTCGTTCAACGTAGTCAACCAGCTACGCGTCCTGGGCCGTTGGATGCGCATGTTCGCCATCCCCAACCAGTCGTCGGTACCCAAGGCCTATCTGGAATTCGATGACGCCGGGCGCATGAAACCTTCGCCGTATTACGATCGCGTGGTTGATGTGATGGAAGAACTGGTGAAGTTCACCCTACTGCTGCGCGACCGCCAGGCGTATCTGGTGGATCGTTATTCGGAGCGCAAGGAAAGCGCCGAGCAGCTATCTGCCCGCGTCAATCAGCGCTCAATCTGACGCGTTCCGTTCGCACCGGAGTGGTTATCCCACCCCGGTGCGCATGAGCACCGATTAGCGGTCTTTGTCCCACTGCGGTTTATCGGTTTGCGATTGCTGGCCGCCCATGCGGTCTTTATCCGTCACATTCTGCTTGTCGGTCCCGCGGTGTTCAGGGCTGCCTCCCTTGCTGCCAGTATCACTAGCGCGGTCTCCTTCCCTGTTCATCTTGTCGTCAGGTTTTTGTCCGGTTTGGCTACCGCCACCCAAGCCTTGACCAGCTTGTTGGCCAGCACCCGCGGTGTTGTTGCCCGCACCGGTGTTGGTATTGCCCTGATTGCCGCCCTTGTCTTGATTGTTAGCCATGATCGCTTACCTCAAGTCACACACAGAAAGGCCTGTGTGTTTGTACGACTGTGGGTTTGCTGGCGTGGGTGCATCTATTCCCGACGTTTCCGATGAGCGATACCAAATGCAGTGACTTGATACTGAGCCACGCTAAATACCGATGCGCCGCTGGATCGAATCCGGCGTCTACGGGTAGTGATGGGGATACCGTGCCATGTCGCTTTCCAGCTTGTCCGCGTCCGCTGCCCGCTTGCGCACCTCGGCGTAGAAAAGTTGGCATTGGTTCTGAAACCTTGTGAAATCTCGCTTGGCCGTGTCAACGGCTGCGCTCAGGTCACTCCCCTTCAGGCCTTCGACAAGTCGCTGTGACGAGGTATACGTTTGCCAGCAGGCTTCAACCTGCTGCAGGCCTTTTTCAAGGGCCTGAGTTTCGATGGTCGCCATCGGTGCACCCTCTTGGGACCGAATCTGGTCCGCCGGTGTGAATCGCCAGAGCGACGATAGCAGGATGAAAGCCCATTACGGCGGGCTTCGGCTGAAAGGGTAGTCTATTTCGGCGTAGCCGCGTGGATGTTCTGGCTTGAACGAGCGCAAGCCAGACAAGCGATCGGGGCC